>CAILAQ010000476.1 GCA_903832165.1 uncultured Bacteroidota bacterium
ACACCAATCGCCCAACGGTCAAACGGCTTCACGCTAGAGGTCTCGCGGAGATTATACCACATATACCAAAGGATAAGATAGATGCCATACGCCGCTTGCTAAATCCCTCCCCTACATAATTCTTGTGCCTTAATTACGGTTACCTCTGCAGGAAACCGCCCAGCAAGCCCTGGCTTTCCTTGCCGGCATTACGGCCCCAGGGAGCCAAAGCCTGTATCAGCTTGTTTATCGGCATGGATTGCAGCCATATTTTCCCGGTTCCGCGTAAGGTTGCCAAAAAGAGACCTTCGCCGCCGAAAACCATCGACTTGAGGCTTCCTGTAGTTTCGATATCGTAGTCGATCGTGTCCTCGAAAGCCACAATGCAGCCTGTATCCACCCTGAGGGTTTCTCCGCGCAGCTGTTTCTCGATTACGGTACCACCGGCATGAATAAAGGCCAGGCCATCGCCTTCCAGTTTCTCAAGTATGAATCCCTCACCGCCCACCAGGCTGCTTCCCAGGCGGCGGTTAAAAACTATTGACAGACGGGTTCCCATGGCGGCACATAAAAAGCCATCCTTCTGAACGATAAGCCGTCCGCCGATGGTTGCCAGGTCGATGGGGATAACAGTTCCCGGATAAGGGGCTGAAAATGCAACCCTCGACTTGGAATATCCCCGGTTCGTGAAGTGGGTCATAAAAAGCGATTCGCCGGCAATCACGCGGGATCCGGCCGAGAGCAATTTTCCCAGAAGACCCTGGTTTGGTTCGCTTCCGTCGCCCATCTTCGTGTCAAAACTGATACCCTCTTCCATATAAACCATGGCACCGGCTTCGGCAATAACAGTTTCCATCGGGTCCAGCTCGATTTCTACAAGCTGAATATCATCCCCGATAATCTTGTAATCAATCTGATGTGACTTCATATTTATTCCGATTTAACAATTTGCTTACTCATGCTGAATTCTCCGGCCCGGATCATTACGATATACTGACCCGCCGGTACCTGATCGCCATTCACCGAGGTTCCTGACCAAACGGCAGTGACCGCGAGGCGACCTGTTGCCTCCTCTTTTTTCTCAAACACCAATTGGCCGTTAATGTTGAAAATCCTGATTACCACCTCATCAACCGAAGTTAATTTCTCCAGTGAAATTTCCATGGTTAAACGATCGCGGAACGGATTAGGATACATCTTAACAAAACCCGCCGAGTCCACAGGCACCTGATCATCTATGCCCACCAATCGTGATTCATCCTTGCAGGTCTGGCAAACGGAAACTGTATCGCTGGGTTCCAGGCACAAAAAGGCAGAGTGAATTGATAAAACCCTGTTATTCAGGCTTTCATATAATATTTCCTGATCGATCATGTTGTTGCGGGTCGATTTTTCCAGATCAGCGATATACCTTCCATGCCACATTTTACCCAGCATGGTATCGGCCGGATTGATCTGTGCTGTCCCAACCTGCAACAACTGTGAAAATGGCTGGCTCTGGTATATACCGGTCAGCGAAATTAAAAACGGAGTTTGCCCGATAAATTTTCCGATCTGGGTAACCGTTTGATTGACCGGAAATCCCTCCACCATATTGGTACCGAAACGGCCATAACAAAATCCGTCCGATGGTGCTGTGTAGAGGTCAAAAGCTGTAATCATCCCTTCCGTAGAGCTGATCGCACTGGCTAAAAGTGTACTCAGTGAACCCTCCTCCCGGATGGTTTTGTAGTCCCCGGCAGAGGCTTTGCTCAGGTTGACATACAGGTACTCCTGTCCATAATAGTAGTGGTTTCCTATATAATATGAATTGTATACGTAATCCTGAAAATCGGCAATATATATAGGGGGCAAAGGATTCTGCATACTTTTCAGGTCCCTGATGAGGTTATTGGCCGGTTCATAATTACCGAAATTATCAGAATTGGTTACCAGGATAATGGAGCCCTGGCCACCAGTCGATTTCAGAAAATCAAAAGCCGTGGAGAAAATTCCGGGAAGATTGCTGTACAGCGATTCAATGACCAGCGGATCCAGCGCGGCATCCAGGTTTTCCGGGGTGATGGGTTTCCAGGAGGGGTAAGTCTGCTGAACCTGAAGTTTCGAATAAATCAGGTTGAATGAATCATCCGGACCGTAAGCAACAAGCAATCTTTGCTTCAATGTTGCTGTCAGGGTTGCTTTTGTTGTGGATGAATTCCCGGCTTCATAATCTACCAGGACCAGAATTTTATTATGCTGATTCTGGGCGATAAAGGAGGCAGGCGAAAGGGCCATCTGATAATAGCTGGTGCTCTTATCTTCGAATACACTTAAATAGATCCCGTTCCGGATTGGGGCATCAAGAGTAATGGCTGGATTCGCCTGAAGTTTCGCAGCATTAACCATAGCCCACTTGTACTGGCCAAACTCCTGATCGGTCCGCTGCTCAAAAGGAATGTCGGCATTAATGAAAGAACCGTTCACGAAACCTTTATCTTCCCATAAAAAGACAAACAGATCTGGCGGATAAACAGAAGTTCGCAGCAAAGCCGAAGGAATTGCAGTCTCGATTTTGCCTTTCGACCAGGTGACCGGCATGAGGTAGGTAATTTTCACCTTCCTGGTTTCGGCCTTCTTCATCGGGTAAACCCGAAGCTGGTACTGGGTTTCGGAGTCCTTGTACAATACAGACGGGTCGCGGCGCCTGTTGACTATTCCCTCATAAATCTGTGATGCCGACCACCGGTCGATGAGTTTACCCTGAACGATATCATCGCCTACCCAGAGCCAGTTATCCAGGACAATTGCGCCTTTCGGCAATTCAAAATTCAGAACAACCTCCAGCAGGTTATTTGCTGAAAAATTTGTATTTGATCCTGAAAAAGTGAGATAAAGACCATACTCGGCATACAGTCCTTTTGGATGCACGGAAAGTGATGCCTCAGAGATTGTACCCGATTGCCAGCTCCAGGTAAAGTTTGGGTCATTAATCCAAAGAGTATTCTGGGCAGCAAGTGGAGCGAGACCAGCCAGAATAATGGTTAAGGTAAGGAAAACTCGCGTTTTCATTATTCTATAAATTTTATCGATAGTTGTCGATGGATATTCCCGATGATGAGTGCGGCGGACTTCATGATTTCCTCTTCAGTAGTATAACGGCCCGTCGACAGCCGAATTGTACCCATGGCAATATCCTTTGGCACCTGCATAGCTTTGAGCACACCGGAAACCTCCGCCTGAGCCGAATGGCAGGCAGCGCCGGCAGAGGCTGCGACACCCATGAGCGAATTTAGCAAAGTATTTGCTTCGATATTCGGGAATCCGATACTGAGGGTGTTAGGCAATCTTTTTTCCGGATGACCATGCACTATCGCCGCGGGATAACCTTCGAGCAGGAGAGTTTCCAGCAAATCACGCATTTTTCTCATGTGATTGGCATAGCCGGCGAGGTTTTGCGTTACGAGCTCACCAGCCTTGCCCAGACCGGCAATTGCCAGAACATTTTCGGTTCCCGGCCTGCGGTTCTGCTCATGATCTGCACCGTGAGTGATTTTATCAGGATGTATTCCCTGACGGATATAAAGCGTACCGATTCCTTTTGGAGCATACAATTTATGACCGGCGACAGAGAGCAGATCAACATTCAGTTCGTTTACATTAACCGGGATCTTTCCTATGCTTTGAGCGGCATCGCAGTGCATCCAGATACCCTTTTCCCGGGCAATTTTTCCGATTTCGGCCACCGGCTGAATGGTGCCCACTTCATTATTCGCATGCATTACGGAAATCAGGATAGTATCGGATTGTATCAGCCGGTTTATCTCTGCAGGATCCACCAAACCATATCCATTAACCGGAGCAAGCGTTATGCGAAATCCCTCTTTTTCCAGATGGTTGCATACCTCGAGAACGGCAGGATGCTCAATCTCGGTGGTAAGTATGTGTTTCCCCAGATGCCGCCTGGCCTGTGCAGCTCCGATGATTGCCATATTATTGGATTCTGTGCCGCCACTGGTAAATACTATTTCATCAGCTGATGCATCCAAAAGGTCTGCCATCTGCTTCCGGGCAGTCTCCACCGCTAACCGGGTTTGGGCTCCATAATAGTGGCTGCTGCTGGGATTCCCGAAAAACTCCCAAAGGAAAGGTTCCATGGTTTTGGCTACTTCGGGATCGATCGGTGTGGTAGCATTATAATCGAGGTAGACCGGCTTATTCATTTTGTTAGAGCCTATCGGTATTTATTATTTACCCCTTCCATCATTCCCAGATAATCGAGGAACCGCATTTCCGAGATCAGACCGTTTTCAACTGCTTCCCTGACGGAGCAACCCGGTTCATGGGTATGTGAGCAATTATAAAACTGGCAGGAATCTGAGTGTTTGAAGATCTCCGGAAAATAGTGGTAAAGTTCATTTTTATCAATTTCCAGCATACCAAATCCTCTGATTCCGGGAGTATCAATAATATGACCTCCAGATGCGATCTCCACCATTTCCGGAAAAGTAGTGGTATGCTTTCCCGATTTATTAGAGGTAGATATTTCGCTGGTCCTGAGATTTTTGAGAGGGTCAAGTGAATTTATCAGGGTTGATTTACCGACTCCGCTATTTCCGCTGACCAGGGTGATTTTCCCAGGCAGGTAGCTGCGTATCTGCTCCAACCCCTTACCATTCAGGAGCGACAGGTTATGGCAGGGGTAACCGGCAATAGTGTATGCATTGGTCCAGTCGAAGAGCGCTCCCAGTTCCTCAGGTCCGTACAGGTCTGTTTTATTGAAAATCATGACAACCGGTACGCTGTAGGCTTCGGCAGTTACGAGGAAGCGGTCGGCAAACATGGAAAGGGTGACAGGCGATTTGAGGGTGATCATCAGAAATGCCTGGTCGATATTTGCGGCAAGGATATGAGATTCGCGGGCCAGGTTAATGGCTTTTCGGATGATATAATTTTTCCTCGGATGTATTTTGGTAATAGTTCCCTTGCCCGGTTCTTCCGAAGTACCGTCGATCTTATCGCCCACAGCCACCGGGTTGGTAGTGCGAATACCCTTTATACGAAAGCTTCCCCGGATACCACAAATCAACACCTCGCCGCTTTCAGTCCGCACGGTATGATACGAGCCGGTGGTTTTTATTACGGTCCCTGAAAAGTTAGTCGCAGCCATAAGACTGTGAAATTAGCAATAAAATCGTTCGGCTGCGCCTAATAATAGGCTTCGCTTCGCTCAGCTAATAGGTCGCTGCGCTCCTAAAAGGCTCCCTCCGGTCGCTAAGAGGTTCGCCTGCGGCTCACTAATTATGCTCACTTCGTTCGCTAACTATGCGCTGCGCGCCAATTTTATTTAGGGAGGCGCAGCCGACCCAATTAGGAGCGAAGCGACCTATTAGTGACCGCAGGGAGCCTATTAGCTGAGCGCAGCGAAGCCTATTAGTGAGCGTTAGCGAACCTCTTAGCCCCGGCGCATGAATTAAAGAAGAAATGAAAGGTCGCCACCGGGGTGGATTTCCCGCGGGGCATCCCCTTTGCGGAAAACCCGTGCCGGCCGCGGGCCGATGAGCTCTATGGTACGATTATGGATTTCCAGCATGGAACCTTCGCGGAGGCCTACAACATAAACATCAGGATTCAGTTCGAGGAATTCTTCAATTCGCTGTTCACGGGTTTCACCGGCATGTCCTTCGGGATGTGCATCGAGGTAGTGCGGATTAATCTGGAAGGGAATAAGGTTACAAGCGTATAGTCCCACCGGGTCAATAACTGGCATATCATTGGTGGTGCGGATTGTAGGACATGCGATATTGGCCCCTGCACTCCATCCGATAAAAGGCGTTCCGGTGAGCACTTTTTCGCGAATCGAATCAATCAGGTTAAAATCATGCATCACACGGGTAAGTTGCCAGGTATTTCCACCGCCGACCACAATTGCGGAGGCGGCCTCAATGGCTTCAACGGGTGAACCGTAATGATGAATCGATTCCACATCGATTCCAATTTCACTAAACTTTTCACGGACTTTATTTTCGTACACATCATAGGAGAATGTTACTGCTGCATACGGTATAAAAAGGACCTTATCAACGTTAGGTTTGAGGAATCTGCCTATTTGGCCAATGGGATGCCCGAGGTAGCTTTCCCCTGCATTTGTGGAATTGCTGATTAATAAAAGCTTCATATTGTTTTTGCTTCAGTAAAGCGGGTCATTAAGGTTTGCCGATCGAAATTTTCAGGATTTCTTTCTATATCAATAAATAAAAATTGTGAGCTTAATGCATTATAAATCATTAGTCTGCCACTGAGCGGTTCCCCGGCACCGGTTACGACTTTTATCGCTTCGTTGGCCTGCATGAGCCCGATAATTCCAGGAATCATGTTATAAATTCCCAATACAGGACGAGGAATCAGGTTAGCCGGAGTGGTTTCAGGGTGGAGGCAACGATAACTTGGACCGTTATTGTAATTGAATACCGATACCTGTCCCTGGTACTTATGTATTCCGGCATGAATCATCGGCTTGTTAAGGAGAATACAGGCATCGCTGATCACATAGCGGGATTCGAGATTATCAGTACAGTCGAGTACCACATCATAATCTTCCATAATTTCCATGGCGTTATGAGCGGTAAGGCGGCAGTTAATGGTTTCGAGGTCAACCAGGCCGTTCAGTCTTTTCATCTTAGCACTGGCCACGATGGATTTTAATTTCCCGATATCATTAAACCCATAAAAAACCTGACGCTGAAGATTTGATATTTCCACCTGATCATTATCCACAATGCCTATCACTCCGGCCCCAGTGGCAGTAAGATACTGGATTACCGGACATCCCAGACCACCGGCACCGACAACCAGGAATCGTGTATTCCGGATCAGCGTCTGTCCTGCTTCACCGATCTCATCAAGAATCAGATGTCGGTGGTATCTTAGTTTTTCCGGATCACTGAGTGGTATCATGGCCCGAAAGTTAAAAAAAAGAAAAGAGCTGACAGCTTATTAAAAGCTGTCAGCTCGAAATTTCGTCAGCAAACGTTCGAATCAGCCGCCGAAATGTAATCCTATGGTTACCGGATAGATTTCCGGTCCCATGCAGTTTTCAAAAAGCGTTTGCGGATAATAATTTGCGAATAACTGAACATTGCCGTATCCAACCCTTGCAGTAAATCCGTAATTAAAATCTCTCAGGTAAAAATCATCTTTGATCTTGGTTTTCTGTTTCTCATCGTTGACCATATATTTCTGAACCTGACGCGATCCGATACGGAGGCCGCCGATTACGCCGGCTGCGAGTTTTATCCGCTTGCTTTCGCCGGTAACGGGTATCTGGAATTCCAGCATTAATGGAAGATTCAGGTGCCAGATGCTCAGTCGGTTCTTAAACAATTCCATATCAGTCGCTTTTGCCATGATGCCGTTATCACCTTTAGTCAAGCTGAAATCATTGGCAAATCGGTAGCTCTGATATTGCAATCCGAGTCCTGTGGTGATTCCCACATAATCCCCGATTATACCCAGTGTTTTCTCCGCGAAGTTGAAATTGAACTCCATACTGTTGGCGACTTTCAGATCCATGAATTCAGCGCCGGCCGGCAGAGCCATCTTATAATCGGTATTAATGAAATTGGTAATGCCAATTCCAAATCCGCCCCAGGTGCCCTCCATCCGTTTTGCATGCTTTTTCTCTTTCTCAGCGTGTTCCTCCTCCTGCACTACAACAGTCTGAGCAGAATCGGAAATAATTTTGATGGCTTTATCGCTATCAACGATAACGGTATATTTTTTATTTCCGATCCGGATTTTTGAAGTATCAGGATCCTGCCCGAAACTATTCAGGCCGAAGAGGATTATGGCTGCTGATGCCAGTAATACGATTTTTTTCATGGTGATTGAGTTTTAACTATTTGATGATAGGACGGTGATGACCGGAAAAAAGTTACAGGGAAATTAAAATTATCTTCCGGACTGCCCGCGAACAGGGGCTTCCACATCAAAGAGCTTAGAATTAAACGAGACAGCCAGGATATCTCCTTTTGAATCGTACTCGCGGTCGAGCTTCATTTTTGTTCCTGCCAGGGAATTGATGCCATTCACTCCGGCACCGGCGACCTCCCACATGGTAAAGCGCGTTTTTTTCACTTGCTGACGATCCTCACCAAGAATTTTTTCACGGAACAGCTGAAGTGCATATTGCGGTAGGGTAAGAATATTTTCGCTGCCGGAAGAACTCTTCATTACAGGCAGGTAATTCGATGCATACAATAATTTTGTGCTTTGGGGCTCAGGAATTTTCGGACCGGCAATGGAAGTACGGCGCGAGAGTGAGTTCATTTTAATGTCTTCGCGGTTAGGGGTGGCCGCAATAGATTTCGTGGTATGCGACGGGGTCCCCGCGTTGGTTAATGCCGTTGTCAGGGACGGGGTCCCCGCTTCCGGCTTCGCCTGCGCGGGGATGACAACTTCATTTGCCAGCTTACGGTTTTCTGCCAACTGAGTACTGCCAACTGCCGACTGATCGTCAACAGGCCAGAGCAGCAATGCGAGCACTACAATTGCAGCTGCGGAAACGGCTGTAATAATCCATGGTGTAAGCGTGCGCGTCTTTTTGATCAGGTCCTTTTTAAATGGATAGATCACCTTATCGGCAGGATCAAGGCGGGTAAGCCTGAAGGCTGTATAATTCTTGTCCAGACGGGCATCTTCGGATAAGCGGGCATCAAATTTTTCAGCTTCCTCAGGAGTCAGGTCATTTTCCATCCTGGCAATGCAAAGCTGATCAATGGCGGAAATACCGGGAATATCGTCCGGAGTTTTCAAAAGTATTTCCCTGGTATCGATAGTTTCATCGCCAGCCTTGAGGCTAATTTCGGATACCCCCCGCAGTTCCTCTTTTAAATCAGGATTCAGCTCCAGAAAATCCAGGAAGGTATCGAGCTGATCATTGCTCAGCTGCCCATCGAGATAATCGAGGAACCAAATTTCATAATTATTTCTGGTGAGGCTTTCCATTTTATACCAATGATTCAACTGAACCTACAAATTCCTTTAAATATACCCGGGCACGATAGATATACACTTTTACCTGGGCCTCGGTGAGTCCGGTCATTCCTGCAATCTCCTTGTATGAATAACCTTCATAATCCCTGAGCATGAGAACGGTACGCTGATCGGCAGGCAGGCGTGACACCCCGATTTCGAGTTTCTCCATCGCGTCAGAATACTGTTCACTGTGTGAGTACTCGCTCATGTTCACTGAATCCCAGTCTGCCATCCTTTTGTCCACTCTTGTTTGATCTATCAATTTATGATAAGCGGTCGTAAATAAATATGACTTGGCTTTATCAGCCGCCACCTGTTCCACGTTGATCCAAAGTTTCTCAAAAGAATCCTGGACCAGATCCCTGGCTTTCTCCTTGTCCCGTATGTTCTTCAGCAAGAACCGGTATACGGCATCAGAATGCTGATTAACACAGCGGTTATAATCGTTTACAGTCATTTTTGGTTACAGGCGATTGTAGGACGAAGTTACATCAGAAAAAGTTACAATCCTTTTCGAAAAAAAATAGAAATTTGTTGCGAAGACCACGAAGGGTGACAGGTGACGAGGTGACGGGTGACGCGGAGTAACGGTGAAGGGGAGGAGCCGTGCCTCCTCCCAAAGACCGGTGAGCGATGAAGAAGATCGATGGACGAAAGAAAGATCGATAGAGTTGTCATCCCCGCGAAGGCGGGGACCCCGTCCCTGACCATGACGAGTGACAATTGACGAGTGACATAAAAATTAATTGTTATGAAAAGTAAAAATTTATCCAGAGTTCCAGCTTTCATTCTCATGGTGTTTCTGGCACTGCAATTAGTGCCTCAGCAATTGTTGGCGCAGAGCAATCCGGAGCAGAATGTGACGGCAGTATTATGGTTTCAGCGGTCGGCTGAGTACCGTGCATTGTGCTACCAGGCATTCAATCTTGCTGAGCTGAGGATAAAGGAATACCTGCCTAAATTAGACAGGGAGAAGCATCCCGTAGTGATTTTCGATATCGATGAAACGCTTCTTGATAACAGTCCGCAGGAGGCGCTCAATATAGCAGAAGGTAAATCTTACAGTCCGGAAGCGTGGACCGCATGGACCGAAAAGGCATCTGCAGAAGCTGTTCCGGGTGCGGTGGAATTTGTCAGATTCCTGGCCCAAAACGAAATAGAGCCGATATACCTGTCCAACCGGATGGGCGCGGAAGGCACAATGACTCTGCTGAACCTGCAGAATTGTAATTTCCCGTATGCTGACCGGAATCACCTGTACCTTAAATCAGATACTTCCAGCAAGGAATTTCGTCGGAGCATGATTGAAAAACAGCACGAGGTTGTCATGTTGGTAGGGGATAACCTTTCGGATTTCGATATGGTCTTTGAGGACCGGTCGGTTAATTTCGGATATAAAACGGTAGATAGCCTTCGTGCCGATATTGGTAGAAAGTTTATCATTTTACCGAACCCGATGTACGGCGACTGGACAAAACCGTTGACGGGCGACCGGAAGAGCTGGCTGAAGAAATAGGTTCGCTGACGCTCACTAAAAGGTTCGGCTGGCGCCTCACTAATAGGTCGCTGCGCTCCTAATAGGCTTCGCTGCGCTCAGCTAATTGGTTCGGCTGGCGCCTTACTAATTGGTTCGCCTGCGGCTCACTAAATATGCTAACTTCGTTAGCTAAATGGTGCGGGGCGCTCACTAATTTTAAGTTTAAAGTATGAAGAAGCTGTATTATATATTGCTGGCATTTAGCCTGATAATTTTTGGGGCAAATGATTTGCTTTCGAAGGAGAGGTTAAAAAGTAAAGGGGAGATTCCTATCCTTGCGTGGTACGGGGTGCCGGCGGATCAAACAACCGTAAAACGTTACCGGGAGCTGAGGGAATCGGGAATAACCTGGAACCTGACTGTTTTTCCCGATGCAGAAGCCATGGCAAAAGCGCTGAAAATCGCCCGGAAAACAGGTATAAAAATGATTGTTGCCTGTCCGGAGCTGAAAACCAATACAGAGACAACTGTTAAACGGTTCATGAGAGATCCGAATGTTGGAGCCTGGATGCTTCGCGATGAGCCCTGCCGGACGGATTTTCCTGAGCTCAGTGAATGGGCAAAAAAAATTCGTGACGTTGATGACTTTAATTTTTGCTACCTGAACCTGTTCCCAAATTATGCCAACGAGCAGCAACTCGGTAACAAGACGTATCAGGAGCATGTTGATCAGTTTGTTGCAGATGTTCCGGTTCAGGTGATTTCATTCGATCATTATCCGGTTATCGGTGATACCCTTCGGGCAGGCTGGTATGATAATCTGGAAATAATATCAGAAGCAGCCAGAAAAGCAGGGAAGCCATTCTGGGCTTTTGCACTGGCAGTCGCTCACGGACCTTACCCGATTGCCACGATTCCCCAACTGCGGCTGCAAGTTTACAGTGACCTGGCATATGGTGCGCAGGGCATCCAATATTTCACTTACTGGACACCGGTTGATACTACCTGGAAATTCAATCATGGCCCGATAACTGCCGATGGAAAACGGACCGAAGTATACGACAGGATAAAACTGGTTAACGGTGAGATCAAAAGCCTATCCCCTGTTTTTCTGGGGGCTAAAGTGATTTCAGTCGCTCACACCGGGAAAAATTTACCGACAGGCACCAAGCCGCTCACTTCACTGCCCCAATCAATCAAAAGTCTGGAAACGGAAGGAACCGGAGCTATTGTTTCACATCTTCAAAATGGATCGAAATCTTATCTGGTTGTTGTTAACCGTGATTTCAAAAGACCAATGAAATTAAAGATTTCGTGCGATCCGAAAGTCAGGAGGGTGATGAAGGACGGTACACTGGTTCCGGCCAGTACATACATTGAAACGCTGGAGGTGGAGGCGGGGGATGTTTTTATTTTAGAGCTGTCATTATAGTTGCCAACTTTAATTAGTAGGTAGGCGACTTTTCTTTTAAAGCTGTCAACTTAAAGATGAAGAAAAGTTGACAGCTTATAGTTAATATATTATTCGTACATTTGATATATGTCTATTGCAGATAATATATTATCCGATATTTCATTTCTTGATGCTTTTAATCCGAAAGCCATCGCTAAAGAGATCTCCGAAAAAATGAGGCAACAGCGGCTGGATGCTGATTTAACTCAGGAAGCACTGGCAAAACGGTCCGGAGTAAGTCTGGGTACCCTTAAACGATTTGAATCACGTTTTGAAATATCACTCAAACATTTACTGATGATCGCCGTCGCTTTAGGTGCGACCGATGAATTTCACCGTCTGTTCACTCTGCGTCAATATCAAAGTATCGATGAACTTTTGACAGTTCAGAAAGCCAAATCACGGAAAAGGGGCCGCAAAAATGCTTAAACCGATCAATATTCTGAGGATCTGCATTGATGAAAAGACAGTTGGCCGGTTGGCAATGGCTCCGGATCGGAGATGCGTATTTGAATATGATGCAGGATGGATAGAAACCGGCTTTTCCATCTCCCCATTTTATCTGCCTCTGCAAACGGGTGTTTTTACTGCGAAGCCAGAGCCTTTCGACGGGCTGTTCGGGGTTTTCAATGACTCTCTCCCGGATGGATGGGGGAATCTCCTGGTCGACCGTCTTCTTGCCAGGGAAGGAGTTCGTCCGGGCAGCCTCACACCGCTTGATCGTTTAAGTATCGTTGGTAACTCAGGGATGGGAGCCCTTACTTATCATCCAGAAAACATGCAGGTTAGCGAATCTGATCTGGTAGATCTGAATTATCTGTCGGGTGAAGTCGACAAGATCCTGAAAGAAGAAAACTCCGGTGATCTGGAACTTCTTTTCCGGAATAACGGATCTTCAGGAGGTGCCAGGCCTAAAGTCATGCTGACCGAAGATGGGATTCATTGGCTGGTAAAATTCAGATCGGCCCATGACCCTGAAAATATCGGTGCAATTGAATATCAATATTCTTTGGATGCTAAAAAATGCGGTATCGAAATGCCGGAAACCAAACTTTTTGAGGGAAAATATTTTGGTGTTCGCCGATTCGACCGCGAAGAAACTAATCGGATTCACATGCATTCTGCGAGCGGATTGCTCTATGCGAGTCACCGGTTTCCCTCACTGGATTATACGGATCTGATGAAAGCCACATCTGTCCTGACCCGCAATATAGAAGAGGTAGCCAAAGTATATCGACTGATGGTTTTCAATGTTCTCTGGGGAAACAGGGACGATCATGCTAAAAACTTTTCCGTCCTGTTCAAAAATGGGGACTGGCGATTTGCTCCGGCATATGATCTTGTTCCAAGGGACGGATTTAACGGCAACCATGCCACTACCATTAACGGAAAAGGAAACCCTGGCATGCAGGATATTATTGATGCAGCAACCAATGCCGGATTTCCGGAAAAAAGGGCAAAGTTGATTTATGACGAAATATTTAATCTTCATTAAATGAAACGCCCTCACCTCTTAACCATTCAACTCTTCTCCATTCGCCTGAGTGAGTTTGTTGACAGGGTGGAATATGTGAAGCTGGAAACTTCAAAAGAGTGCCTTCTCTCCAGTGCCATTTACTTGGTTGGCAATAAATATATTGTCGCTGTACAACCCTATGGACCGGCCCAGGTTTTTCTTTTCGACCGGTCGGGCAAGTTTTTGCGCAAAATTGGTGGCGAAGGAAAGGGTCCGCTTTAATATGTCAGCATCTCATCCGTGGTGACCGATCCGGAGGAAACCTACCTGCTTGTTAATGATTATCAGCGGGATGGAAAAGAAAAATTTCTACCTGATCCGTAAAATGGATGCGAATTTTAACCAGCTCGATTCGCTTTATCCCGTAAACACTTCCCTTATCGCCGGCAACGGTTTTTATTGGGGTGGCAGCGATTTCTACCTCCATAACGGCTCCATCCAGTTCCGGCAATTTTCTTTTGATACACTCTATGGTGATTCCAAAGGCAAGATGATTCCCCGGTTCAATTTCCCGGTTGGAGCCGATCATTTACCCGGTCCTTTCCTGGTTTCGGGATTGCATAAACAGATGGGAGATTATACAAGTACATTGAATTTTAACGAATTATCAGAATATCTGATTTTGAATACCCGGATTGTACCAAAGAAGGGAGGCGTCATGTTATACAACAAGAAGAGCGGTGAGATCGCCCTGTTAAAAAAGTATCCTCCCTGTCCTCCCGATACCCTTGGAAGGCGTTTTTTCCTGAATGATCTCGATGGTATCATTAATCCAAAAAACATTATCGGCGATCGGGGTATCTGCGTGATAGCCAGTCAGGTTATAGACCTGAAAGAGAACACTTTGAAAAGTTGCCCGGAAATTCAGAAAATCAAATTCAGGCCAAACGCAAAGAGTTTATCGGGCTGATAAATTCCAGCAAGGAGGATGACAATCCAATCCTGCAGATTTTTCATTTACGTTAGAGTTGCCAACTTTATTAGAAAAGCAGCCTACCTACTGATTAAAATTGGCAACTCTATTCTTCAGCATAGCTCAATTTACCTTATCAGTACAATATCTTATCCGCTGTAGCTATAGTTGCCAACTTTAGCTTGCCAGCCATGGTTTAGCCGCCATTTTACTTAAAGTTGGCAACTTTAAAATATTTAAACAACTTTACGGGATTAAACCTAAATAATATGAGTCAACCGAAATTTATCAACCGCAGATCTTTCTTCGGGAAAGTGGCCGGAGCCGCCGGGGCAGCAATTGCCTTGCCCTATATCATTCCCGGAACTGCATTGGGAAAAGATGGTGCTACAGCCGCCAGCGACCGGATCGTTATGGGTGTCATAGGATCAGGATCGATGGGAACAGGTGACATGCACGAATTCATGGGTAAAAAGGAAGTCCAGATGGTTGCTGCATGCGATGTCGACAAAGGACACCGCGACAATGCAAAAGCCGCCATGGATGCAAAGTATGGAAACACGGATGCACGTGCTTACGGTGATTTTCGTGATTTTCTGCTTAAAGAAAAGGTTGACGCTGTTTGTCTGGCACTTCCCGATCAGTGGCATGGAATAATTGCAATAGCCTGTGCCAATGCGAAACTTGATATTTATGGACAGAAACCACTTGCCCGCACTATCTGGGAAGGCAGAAAAATCATTGAAGCGGTTGAGAAAAACAATGTCATCTGGCAGACTGGCAGCTGGCAGCGGTCGGAGGCTCATTTTCACCGAGCCTGCGAGCTCGTAATTAACGGCCGAATCGGAAAAGTGAGTTTTTGTGAAGTAGGATTGCCTGATGGTGGCCCTACCAAAAAGCCCTACCCGGTTCAGCCTGTTCCTGAAGGTCTGGATTGGGATATGTGGCTTGGACCCTCCCCAAAAGAGGCTTATCGCGGTGTATGCCACTGGGACTGGAGATGGATTCTTGCCTATTCAGGCGGACAGCTCACTGACTGGGCAGGTCACCATATCGATATAGCCCACTGGGGCCTTGGTCTGGAACGTACCGGACCTATCGAGATTGAAGGAGTGGGAGTATATCCGCGTGACGGAATCTTTGATGTTCCCGTTGAGTATTCGATTCATGCAAAATATGCCACCGGTGTTGAGCTGCATATTGCCAATGCCCGGAAGGTTCCCCATGGCATGGGAGTATGCTGGTATGGTGAAAATGGCCAGTGGATACACGTCGACCGTGGTAACCGTTTGTTTGCAAGCGATCCTAAGATCCTCGAGGAGAAGATAGGTGATAATGAGATCCATTTATACCGGAGCCTCGACCATGCAGGAAACCTTTTGGACTGCATCCGCACCCGCAAGGAAACCATCACTCCATGCCAGGTTGCTCACCGGTCAATTTCAGCTGCTCTTCTGGGCGAAATTGCCATGCTTACCGGACGGAAACTGAAATGGAATCCCGATACTCAGGAATTCATCGGTGACCCTATTGCATCGCGCATGTTAAGGCGTCCGTTCAGAAGTCCCTGGAAACTTGAAGGCAACTAATCCAAACTATTAAAGCAATGAAAAAGTTTTTCTTATCATTCATCATATTAGCCGGGATATTCAGCTTTATCCTGCTCGCACCCTCATGCACAAAGTCACCGGGTTCCAACGCTCCAAACCGGGCGTTGATCATCACCGGACAGAATAATCACAGTTGGAAAATTTCCTCGCCGGCTATCAAGCAGATCCTCGAGAATACCGGTTTGTTTTCGGTAGATATTGCCCAAACACCCGAACAGGGAAAGGATATGTCGAAATTCAAGCCTAATTTTTCGAAATATCAGGTAGTTGTGCTGGATTATAACGGTGACTCATGGCCGGCAGAAACCAAAACAGCCTTCGAAAATTATGTTTCGGGCGGCGGCGGTGTTGTCATTTACCATGCTGCGGATAACTCATTCCCCGAGTGGAAGGAATACAACAAGATGTGTGGTTTAGGAGGATGGGGTAACCGTAATGAGAAAGACGGACCCTATGTCACCTGGAAAGATGGTCAGTTTGTTCGGGATAATACCCCGGGCCCCGGCGGCACACATGGCAAACAGCATGCTTTCAGGGTAACCGTACGCGATACCGTCCATCCGATCACGAAAGGACTGCCGGCAGCCTGGATTCACGGTCAGGATGAATTGTACAGCCTCCTCCGCGGACCGGCTGAAAACATGACTGTCCTTGCCACAGCTTATGCCGATACCGCACAAAAAGGCACCGGCAAGCACGAGCCGATCCTTATGACCGTCAATTATGGCAAGGGCCGCGTATTCCATACTGTTCTGGGCCACGCCAGCGAAGGAGACAATCCTGCCATGACGTGTGTCGGATTCATTGTAACCCTCCAGAGAGGAACCGAATGGGCAGCTACCGGGGCTGTTACACAAGCGATTCCGGAAGTTTTCCCGACGATTGTTACCGAAAGCAGATGGCCGTTATACAGGCCATTAACCCTTCCTGAAATTTTGTCGAATCTGAAAGATTATAAAGCGGGCGATAGCCGTTATAACCTTCAGGATCTCACCAACTACATCAGGGCAAATTACGATGGCGGGGAAAAGTTTGCGAAGATTGAAAAGAGCCTGCTCGAGTTTCTCGGCGGAACCGGTTCAGTTGAAGCTAAACACTATATCTGCAAAGAACTTAGTATATATGGAACGGAAAAAGCTGTTCCTGAACTGAAGAAGTTACTGAAAAATGAAGAAACTGCTGAGATGGGCAGATATGCCATCGAGCGGATCACCGGACAGTATACCAATTAGACAATTAGACAATTTGCTAATTTGCTAATGTGCTAATGTGCTAATTATAAGGAATAAGGGATAAGGGATAAGGAATTATAAATAGCCCCGGATTGAAATCCGGGGATTTAAATCCAATATAATGTCGTCAAGGAGAGAATTCGTAAAGACAACAACAACAGCAGCCGCGGTGGTGGCTACTGCATCGATAATACCGGGAGCGGTAGGATGCGCACCCAAGGATGATGGCAAACTGACCATCGGGGCCATCGGAATTAATGGAATGGGATGGAGTGATCTGCAGACTTTTCTGAAACAGCCAAATGTAGAGTGTGTGGCTTTATGTGATGTTGACCAGGCCGTTTTGAATAAGCGTGCTGCCCAGGTGGAAGAAAAGACGGGAAAAAAACCAGAGCTGTTCACCGATTTCAGAAAATTGCTCGAAAGAAAAGATATTGAAGCTGTAATTATTGGAACTCCTGATCATTGGCATTCTCCAATCATGATTGAAGCCTGCAAGGCCGGCAAGCATGTTTATGTTGAAAAGCCTATGGCCCGTACAATTTATGAAGCTTTTCAGATGGAAAAAGCTGCCCGCAAGTATGATGTGGTTGTACAGGTAGGGCAGTGGCAGCGCAGCGATCCACACTGGAACGATGCTTTTGCCTTTGTACAATCGGGCAAGCTTGGCAAGGTCAGAACTGTAAAAGTATGGTGCTATGAAAGCTGGCTGATGCCTCCCGGACAGGTACCTGATGAAGCTACTCCTGATGGGGTTGATTATAATATGTGGCTCGGGCCCGCTCCGGACCGCAAATTCAACCGTAACCGTTTCCACTTCAATTTCAGGTGGTTCTGGGATTATGCCGGCGGTTTAATGACCGATTGGGGTGTGCATTTGCTGGATATGGCGCTGGCAGGCATGAAAGCCGAATTTCCTAAGTCTGCCATGAGTTCCGGTGGAAAGCTGGCCTTTTTGGAAAGTCCGATAGAAACTCCTGACACTCAGCAGGTGATTTATGAATTTGATGGATTTAACGTGATATGGGATCATGCCATGGGTATTGGCATGGGCGACTGGGGCCGCGATCATGGTGTTGCTTTTATAGGGAACAACGGGACTCTGGTTGCCGATCGGGGTGGCTGGGAAGTTCACCCTGAAGTTTCCGACAAAGGACCATTGGTAGAGGAAGTTCCGCGCACCAAAGGGACCGGTCAGGGACTTGATCTGAACGTTAAGAATTTCATTGAGTGCATCAAAACAAAAAATCGCGAAACCAATGCCAGTCCGACTATCGGAAGAGCAGTGGCGACTATGGCTCACATGGGTAATATTGCTATCCGGACCGGAAGAAAAATTTACTGGGATTCTGCAACTGAAAGCTTCAAGGGCGATGCTGAAGCAAACCAAATGATTAAACCGGAATATCGCGCACCCTGGCAATTAACTGATTTCTGATATGGCTCAAAGCCGGAGAGACTTTTTGGGTACCGGCCTCAGTCTGGCAGCCGGAATTGGATTGGCAGGCATTGTGCCCGGCAGTCTGGGACTTACCTCCTGCACTGCCCGAAAAGGAGCCAGCGACCGCATCCGGGTTGCCCTGATAGGATGCCGCAACATGGGGTTTACTGATGGCTGTGCGTTTTTAGGACAGCCGGATGTTGACCTGGTAGCGATTTGCGATATAGATAAAACCATTCGGGAATCGCGCATGACGGATATCCAGAAGTATGCGTACGACAAAAAAATCATTGTCCCTAAACTCGATCAATATGAGGATTTCAGGAAAGTCCTTGAGCGCAAGGATATAGATGCTGTAATCATTGCCACACCTGACCATTGGCATGCGCTGATAGCCATTATGGCTTGTCAGGCCGGAAAAGATGTTTATGTTGAAAAACCGGTGGCTAATTCCATATACGAAGCCAACCAGATGGTTAACGCCGCTAAGCGTTATAACAG
>CAILAQ010000477.1 GCA_903832165.1 uncultured Bacteroidota bacterium
CTACTTCATGGTGCCCTGAATCTTGTACATCGGCATTCGGAATTCTAAATTCGAATCTCAACCTTTTACCTTCCGACTTTTGTTTTATAGCAGAGATAGCCCTTAGGTTGACGGCCATGCGCACGGGTCCTCCCCTACAGCGTCACCCGTCACCCGTCACCCTTAAATGGCTCGCCATCTGCTTCGTTAGCACCCCGCCTTCCATCACCTTCCCCAAAAACTCCTCAAGCAGCCCAAAATTCTGCGGCCCGCAGCTCTTCAGGTACTGCTGGCAATCTATCGGCACATAATTCAGATCCGAACTTTTCAAAAATTCCAGCGGATGCACATAAAATACCACCACATCCGACGATCTTTTTATCAGGTTGATAAGATTCGCTGTGGCCATCGCGCCAATCAACCGCACCAGGCGCATATTCATTGGGAAAAACAGTGCCGATGGCGGTATTTCCAGCAAAGAATCATTGATGTAAAACGATGAATTTCCCTTATTCAGATGTTTGGTATTGCTGATGCTCCCGAATCCGAAATCAAAGCGCCGCACCGGTATCGAGGAATCAATCTTATACTTCAGCTCCGTAAGTATTTTAAAGGTATGGTCCGATATTTTCAGTCGCGGCGCCCGGAAAATCTCCGGTGTCAGGCCCGTAACTTTCTCAATCATTTCAGTGGATTCCGATAAAAGCCGCCGCTGTTCTTCATACGGAACCCGATTGCTGAAATTCTCCTCCGGATCCAGCCCGTGCTTCAACCCGTGACTTCCGATCTCCCAATTCCGCCTCTTCATCTCCAGAACATACTCACTATAATCCTCCGCGAATTTCCCCGTGATAAAAAACGTGGGCTCGATGCCGAATTTCTCTATCAACTCAAAAATCCGTGGCAGATTTCTTTCCGTATTCGGAATCCAGTCGCAGTCGACGGTAAAATGAAAAGTTGCAGGCACAGGCTGGTGGTTTTTCCAAAGTTAAGCATTTGCAAATTTGATTTTTACAAAAATGGATTAACTTCGATTACAATCAGGAACCTGACCATGTCCCGACCGACCAGAATCAAGCAGTGGAAATTCAAGCGATACCTGCCTTTTATTAAATACGGTTCATTTAATAAAGGCTGGAATCTGCTTATTGCCGCCATTTCCCGGATATTGGGTATAACGGTCATCTCCTCAAAACCGGCACTGTTGCGTGTGGAAATCAGTCGAAAATGCGAAGTTAAATGCCTCTATTGCAGTGAGATAAAAGAAGATATCTTTTATCCGTTCGATAGGTTCCGGAGCCTGATCGATGAGCTCAGAAAAACCCTCTGGTTCGTTTCTTTATACGAAGTGGGAGAGCCCCTGGAAAACGAGAATGTCATCGATTTTATCAAATATTCGAGGGAAAATAACATCGGGACCGTCATTTCAACCAATCTGTCGATACAAAAACCCGGTGAATTCTGGAAGGCGCTGGTGCTGTCAGGACTCGACCGGATCATTGTTGCCATCGATGGAATTACGGCTCCGGTATACAACAGGTACCGCACCAGGGGCGACCTGCAACTGGTATTGTCAAATCTTGATAAGATATTGTATTACAAAAAGTTGCATCGCGTGCCGATGAAGGTCGAATGGCAGATGATCGATTTTCCCTGGAACCGCGATGAGCAGGAACCGGCCAGAGCCATGGCTCACCGATTAAACTGCGATGAATTCCGTATCATACAGGATGTTACATCGATTCGAAAAAGCTACCGGACAGCAAAAAAAATCAGGCGGCGCAACTGCATTTTACCCTATTTCACCTTCAATGTCACCGCCTACAATACCGTACGGTCCTGCACTAAAAATTACGATGATCCCATGCAGATCGGCGATTTGAATTCGGCCGGCATTCGCGAAATCTGGAACGGGCCCGATATCCGGCAGATCCGCAGTCGCAAAATGATACAAAACCGGGCGGGCTGCCGCTATTGCCAGGAATGAGGGACGCAGGAAAGTTTGTAAATCAGCATACTTTTGATAATGTAATTGGTACCGACACCATGAGACCGAGCCAATTTAACCTGAAAAGCAAATTGATTAGAGAATGAAGCTTAGATCAACTGGCCAGACAGCAATAACCGAAATCTGGCTCAAGAACTACGATAATAAATTTTTTAACCCGATAGTCCCTGATATCGCTGCTTTCCTTACCACCACCAGTAATCCTATCATTACTGGCAATCCTACCACTACTGGCACCCTCTCTGCTTCCGGCAACCTTGCCGGCCGACTGCTCGATATCGGTTGCGGTGACGGCGAAAAAACCAATCTTTTCCAGCTGATCGGGTTCGATGTTACCGCCATTGATCACGATGCCGGGATGCTCAAAAAAGCCAGGCAATCTTATCCGGATATCGACTTCATCCATTACGAAATCGAGAAAATCCTTCCCTTTGCCGACAACACTTTCGATGTAATATTCTCATTCAGCGTTTTCCAGTATATCGATCATCAGGCTATTTTCCGGGAATGCCAAAGGATACTCAAGCCCGGCGGCTGCCTCATCCTGATCGCCAACCTGCAGAATAACCCTTTCATCCGGTTATCACGCCTTTTGCAGAAGACAACAGACAGGAGACAGAAGACAATAGACAGGAGACAGGAGACAATAGACCGCCCTATAAACTTCCTAACCTATTATACTCCTCACCAGTTCAACGCACTACGGGATGGATTTGCCAGCTCGTCCATATCTTTCTACCACATCCTCACCCCACTGGCGCACCTCCGGACCTTCAGAAAACTGTTGCCGTTTTTCGCCACTGTCGATAAACTGCTTCTAAAAAGCCCCGTCATGAAGCGCTACTGCTGGCTTGGCTTGCTTATCGCGACAAACTGCCGACTGAAGACTGCCGACTGAAGACTGCCGACTGAAGACTGCCACCAAGGGAGGACCCGCGGGTACCTCCCCAACAATGTTCCTCCGCGTCACGTGTTTAGCATCGCTGAGCTCGCCTAACGGCTCGGTTCGCGTTTCGATTTTCTTCCTCGTCTACCGGTCTTCTTCTTTGTCTCCTGTCTCTTGTCTTCTGTCTCCTGTCTTTTGTCTCCTGTCTTTCGTCTACCGTCTCTTGTCTACCGTCTCTCGTCTTTTGTCTTCCTTTTTTCACTACCTTAGTGCAGCAAAATGACCAATTCAAATATCCATAATACCCCTGAACTGAAAGAGTTTATCAGGGAACAAAGCAGCCTCTTCTGGTATACTCCGGAGGATCAGAAGGAAAATATCAGCCCCGAACTGCTGGTCGAAACAATCCTGAATTACGGCGATATGGATGCAGTGCGGAAGTTGTTCCGAATCATGGGGTTAAAATCAGTGGCTGCTGTTTTTTTTAATGCCACTGGAAGAAAAGAATTGAATTATTATCCGGAAATACGCGCCTATTTTACCCTTGTGCTTAAGAAATATGCATAATGAAATTCTGACAAAAAACCAGGAGGAATTGCTACCACTCATCAGGCAATTTAAAAGGGAGTTCTATCTTGTAGGAGGAACTGCAATTGCGCTTCATCTTGGCCACCGAAGATCTGTCGACTTTGATCTGTTTAAATACGGGACATTGCGGCATAGGGCTAACATTGATAAAATTACTGAATGCGGATATGATTACCAGATAACCAGAAGAGTATCAGAACAGATGAATTTGGTAATCAATAATGTCAAATTAACCTTTTTCGATTATCCATATAAAATCCCGGCTACCTGTTCTTTTCTCGATGTCATTAAGCTTCCGGATCTGCCGGAACTAGCTGCCATGAAGGCATTTGCTTTGGGTCCCCGATCGAAATGGAAAGATTACGTAGATCTTTATATTATTCTTAAATTCCATCTTTCTGTCACCGAAATATCCTCAAGAGCAGATCAGTTATTCGGCCAGATGTTCTCTGAGAAACTGTTCCGGGCTCAACTCTGTTTTTTTGAGGATATCGACTATACAGAACAGGTAGAATTCATCGGTTCGCCAATCCCGGAAACCGAAATCCGGGAGTTCCTCATCGCCAGTGCTACTGAGATTTGAAGACTGAAGACTGAAGACTGAAGACTGAAGA
>CAILAQ010000478.1 GCA_903832165.1 uncultured Bacteroidota bacterium
GAGAACAGAAAGCAGAATCGGCACAATCAGCATGGCGGTGGCTGTATTCGACATCCACATGCTCAGCAAGGCGGTCGCCAGCATAAACCCAAGAAGTAATCTTGATTTGCCTGTTCCCGTGAGAGCAAGGATATTCAGGGCAATGCGCTTATGAAGGTTCCATCGCTGCATGGCAAGGGCGATAAGAAATCCTCCGATAAACAGAAAGATCACATGGTTAAAATAGGCCGATGAAACTGCCGCCCCGTCCATAATGCCCAATAAGGGGAACAAGGCTACCGGCAGCAATGAGGTTATTGCGAGTGCAACTGCCTCCGAGATCCACCAGATAGCCATCCAGGCCGCAATAGCGAGTGTATAGCCAATTTCCGGATGGGCAGCGTCGGGATGATAAAACAGGACGATTGCAAGCGCAGCAAGCGGCCCTGCAACAATGGCTATTTTGTTACCTCCCGAAGATTGGTCTGCCATCAGATTGTATTCAGGTAATTCCTGATGTTGGACTCAATTCTTGACATAACATTGGTTGCATCCGCGCGAACGAACTTTTCCCCGGTAATGTGCTCGAACAACTCAATATATCTTTCTGAAATCTCTGCAACGAATTCATCGGACATGAAGGGGACGGTCTGACCTTCCTTGCCCTGGAAATTATTCTCGATGAGCCACTGTCTGACAAACTCTTTTGATAGCTGACGTTGCTCAATCCCCTTCTCTAAATTTTCCTGATAGGTGTCGCCATAGAAATAGCGGCTTGAATCGGGAGTATGGATTTCATCGATGAGGAAAATATTACCGTCCCTGATGCCAAACTCATACTTGGTGTCCACCAGTATCAGTCCCATTTTCGCAGCCATTTCAGTTCCGCGCTGAAAAATTCTGCGTGTATAATCCTCCACCTGAGCATAAATGTTTTCCGGAACCAGGTTGTTGGCAATAATCTCTTCGCGGCTGATATCTTCATCATGGCCTACATGTGCCTTCGTTGTGGGCGTGATGATCGGCTGATCGAATTTCTGATTTTCCTTCATGCCATCCGGCATTGGAATTCCACAGATCGAGCGCTTGCCTGATTTATATTCGCGCCAGGCATGACCCGTAAGATAGCCCCTGATAACCATCTCCACAGGAAGTGGTTCGGCTTTTCTGCCAACAGTAACCATCGGATCCGGCGAAGCCATTTTCCAGTTGGGAACTATATCGCTGGTAGCATCCAGAAATTTTGCAGCGATCTGATTGAGTACCTGTCCCTTATATGGGATGCCCTTCGGCAAAACAACATCAAAAGCCGAGATCCTGTCACTCACCACCATTACCAGGTACTCATCTTTAATATTGTATACGTCGCGTACTTTTCCCTTGTACAGGCTGATCTGTCCGGGTAAACTGAATTCGGTTTTTACAATTGCTTCCATGGATATCAATTATTAAGTAGTTTATGATTTTTCGTATGCACTTACAATCTTTGCTACCAGCGGATGACGCATAATATCCAGGTGATTGAATTCCACGATTGCAATACCTGGTATCCCTTCCAGAATCTGCTTGGCATGGATTAATCCTGAATTCCGCTGATTGGGTAAATCCACCTGAGTAATATCCCCTGTAACGGCAAATTTGGAAAATTCGCCCATTCGGGTAAGGAACATTTTCAGCTGATTTATGGTGGCATTCTGGGCTTCATCAAGGATAACGAACGCGTTATCCAGTGTTCGTCCGCGCATGAATGCCAGCGGGGCAATCTGGATTACATTGTCTTCCATGTACTCCTTCAGCTTGCGTGGTGGCATCATATCTTCAAGGGCGTCGTATAATGGCTGAAGATAAGGGTCGAGTTTCTCACGCAGATCGCCCGGCAGAAATCCGAGGTTTTCCCCTGATTCTACTGCTGGCCGGCTTAGAATGATTTTTTTGACTTCTCTGTTACGAAGTGCTCTGACTGCCAGTGCAACGGCAATGTAAGTTTTTCCTGAACCTGCAGGACCGGTTGCTATGAGCAGATCGTGCGTACGATATTTTTCAACCATCTCCTGTTGATGCTGGGTCCTTACCCGGATAGGTTTGCCGTTGTTGCCAAAGATCAGGATATCCTCTTCACCGGGCTCAGGAGTATTGTTGACCCCGTTTTCAAGTAATATCCCTTCTATTTCCAGAGGGGACAGGCGGTTGTATTTATCAACAAATACAAACAGCTTTTCGATCTTATCTTCAAATCGCGTGATTTCAGAAGCCTCACCAAAAGCTTTCAGCTGGTCGCCCCGGGCGATTAATTTGATCTTTGGAAAGAACCGTTTAATGATCTCCAGATGTTGGTTATTAGCACCATACAATACTATCGGGTCGATCCCTTTCAAATAGATGATTTTTTCAATCATGCAGTTAAGATAAAGTCGTATTTTTGAGCCTGTCACGCAAAAATAAGGATTATCACGGATTTAGAAACCCGTTTCATGCATGCCTATAATAACTTTAACAACAGATTGGCAAACGAGGGATTATTATTCAGGCATGATGAAAGGCCGGCTGCTGACGCTGGTGCCGGAAGCCGTTGTAATTGAGATCAATCAGCTTATCGAACCCTTTCATATTTTGCAGGCAGCTTTTATTCTGCAACAGGTGCTGCCTGAATATTCCGACGGAACAATTCACCTGCTTTTGGTTAATAAAGGACATCAGCCAGGTATCTGGCCCTCCGTGGTCAAATACAGGAATCAGTTTTTGGTTGGCTGGGATGACGGTGTTTTACCACTGGTGATGACCTCGGATCCGGATTACTATCTGAGACTTGATTATTCCACACTCGAAAAAATTGACCAGGCTGCCTGTATTGACGGACGTTATAAATATATTGAACCAAGTTTTCCGGAATTATCGCTTTTCAGCCGGATAGCAAGGTTTATATCGATGGGATTCTCTCTCGACAGCGCCGGTCCGAATACTTATGGTTCCGGTAGATCCACCTTGTGGCAGCCTGTAATTCAAAAGCACCAGATTGACGGGCAGGTGGTCTTTATCGATTCCTACCGGAATGCCATTACCAATATCCCGAAAACGGAATTTCTCAGGATCGGCACCGATCGCACCTTTGAAATCACGATTAAATCAAACCGATATAAAATTCACGGAATCAACGCTACCTATATGGAGTCGGATCCCGGAGAGCTGCTTGCTATTTTTAATTCGGCAGGATTGCTGGAGATTGCTATAGCCCAGGGAAATGCAGCCGAGTTGCTCGGATTTGAACCCGGAACGCCAATAAAAATAAAATTTGATGAACCCCTCACGAGCCAAGCTCGCAAAATGCAATGAAAATTTTTTGAGGGCTCCATGAGTATGAGCTATTTAACATTGAAAAGCAAATTATTAACGAATGAACAATAACAGAGAAGAAACGCTCCAGTCGTTCAACCGCCTGCTGGATATCATGGATGAGCTGAGAGCAAAATGCCCATGGGACAGGGAACAAACCATTCAAAGTTTAAGAACTCTGACCATTGAAGAGACTTATGAACTGGCTGATGCGATACTGGATGAGGATTTGCCAGGAATTTCAGAAGAGCTGGGTGATATTCTGCTGCATATTGTTTTCTATGCAAAGATCGGTCAGGAAAAGGATGCCTTTACCATGAAAGAGGTGATTGACGGGATCAATAAGAAGTTAGTGTACCGGCATCCGCATATTTTCGGGGATGTTACGGTGGAAGGTGCCCGTGAGGTTGAGCAGAACTGGGAAAAGATCAAACTGACCGAGCACCAGGGGAAAACTGTTCTTGGAGGCATTCCGGCATCACTGCCTGCCATGATCAAGGCATACCGAATTCAGGATAAAGCCAGGGGAGTGGGTTTCGACTGGGACCACAGGGATCAGGTGTGGGACAAAGTTAAAGAGGAGATCAGTGAATTGATGGTTGAATTGCAGACCCCGGATATTTCGGAGGATAGGGTAGAGGGCGAATTTGGTGATGTCCTGTTCAGCCTCATCAATGCTGCCAGGTTATATCAGGTTAATCCTGAAAATGCTCTTGAGCGGACCAACCTCAAGTTTATCCATCGCTTTAATTATCTGGAACAGGAGACCAATAAAAGGGGTCTTAACCTGAAAAATATGACGGTGGAGGAAATGGACAAATACTGGAATGAGGCTAAGAACCTATAAATGAAGTTGTAAGGTTGAGATTCGAAATCCAATTCCGAATTCCGAGGTTGGAGATTCAAGTATTTATGAAGTAGGAGCCTTCAACTTCATGGTGACCTGAATCTTGTACTTCGGCATTCGGAATTCTGAATTGGAATCTCATCATTTTACCTTCCGTTTATTCCGGGCTCTTCTCTTCTTCGGGCTCGGTGGCAGTCCAGTCGATCTTGCCTGAAGTTACGAGAATATTGTACCAGGTATAGATTTTCTTCATATCCGAAACATAAACTTTACGTTTGTCGTATGTCGGAAGAATAGAAGCGAAATAGGTCCGGATCTGGTCGTCGGTGGACTTTTTAGGATCCAGTATGGTTTTGCCTTCTTCTTTCTGATAGATCTCAAGAAATATCTCTTTCAGCGGCTTATCTTCTGTTTCAGTGAAGACGGCAATTTCTTCCATCGAACTCACCTGGGCGGATTGATGAACCGGTATTCTTTGTCCGGTCAGCAGGTTTTCGGCAATCATCAGGCTTTTGCCTTGAGTAACCATTTTGAAAAGCCCCGGTTGGCCAGAAATTGCAATGAAGTCCTTAATGTCCATGATCAGTTAAATTTTTGAGCGGCAAATATACGTAAATCAATTAAGCCCTCTGGCTTTTTTAATTCTTTCGTAGGCAGCGTTTAATTGCTGAAACTTATCGTTGGCCTGATTTTTTAGTTCTTCGCCAAGATATGCGACTTTGTCGGGATGGTATTTTACCGCCATTTTCCGGTAGGCTTTCTTCAGTTCATCATCAGAAACATCGGGATTAACTTCAAGAGCGGCATAAGCTGAATCGAGATTATCTGAAAACAGTGCCTGTATGGATTTAAAATCCTCTGTTTTTATGCCCATGTAATAGGCGATTCTTTCCACGGTCTTCAACTCTTCCGGAGAAACAAATCCATCAGCTTTGGAGATGCCGAAAAGAAGATGGATCAGCTCCAGTCTGGTACTGTAATCCATTCGCTGACCTATCTGCCTGCTGACTTCTTCAACCGGAATATTTTGTTCAAGGATGTTCCTGAGTAATAATGTTGCCTGTTGAGCCTGTTCCAAACCGAACGACCTGACAAAGAAATCTTTTACATAATCGAGTTCCGATTTGAGAATGCGTCCGTCGGATTTCATAACTGCAGCCATCAAAACAACCAGGCTCGTGATAAAGTCACCCTGTGTTGTAGTGCCCGGCTTTAATTCTTGTTGATTCAGTCCATTTTCCTGACCGTCCACCATCGCTCCTAATGCGAAGCCGATCAACCCTCCAATCGGTCCCAGAAAGGCCCAACCGAGGCCGCCGGCGATCCATTTTCCGAATTTTGCCATAATATCTAAGTCATCAATTTATTGTGAATCCCCAGAATTGCGGGAACTAATGGTGATTTCCCGTCATTCTGAACTATAAAATCAGCCAATGGAACTTTTTGTTCGTCATTCCACTGGTTTTTCATTCTTTGTATAACTGAATCAGCTGTAGTCTTATCCCGCTCAATTACCCGTGCTATTCTGGTTTCTTCCGGCGCAGTGACCAAAATGGTCTTGTCGACATGCCGGTAAAGCCCTGACTCAAACAGGATGGCAGCTTCATGAATTACATACGGCTTATCCGGATATTCATTGCACCATGAGATAAATTTCTTCATAACCAGCGGATGAATCAAACTATTCAATCTTGCCAGTTTTTCGGGATCATTAAAAACCAGGGAAGCTATTTCCCGGCGGTTGGGCCGTTCATCGGTATAAACATCGGGGCCAAACCATTCCGTTAAGGATTCTCTTACAGATGCATCATCTTCAAGGATTTTCCCGGCCTCATAATCAGCACTGAATACAGGTACACCCAGGTGCTGAAAGATCTGTGCCACCAAACTTTTGCCAGAACCAATGCCGCCGGTCAGTCCAACTGTATTCATTTATTCAGTGGGTTTTATCGATTGATACGGTTACCTTACCCGGATTCAGCTTAACCATTTTATGGATTTCCTGCAGACCCAGGCTGCGGCTGAATGAATCCCCATGTTTGGAAACCTTAACAGGCAGAGTCCTTATTACTCTCAGTGTATCGATAATCACATCTGGTCCTTCCACTGAGATACTGTCGGGTGTCATCCTGACGAGACTGTCAGGAATTAGCGCAGCGCCGGATTCGTAGGTGAAAACGGGAATTACTTTTATGTTTCTGGTTTTCCTGAATGCAAACCTGAACATCAGTGTATCCGGTATGATTGCGAGTACCTTCAGATCTTTCAGTTGGGTTGAAAAATCGTTATAATACTGATACATAGGAAGATAATCGATAAAGCCTTTTTTCCTTCTGTACGGCATCGACCTCAGCTTCTTGATATCAATAACCAGCGGTGTTTTAGAGAAATTCCAGTTGTGCTTTAAAATCGAAAACCCCAAACCTTTCACTTCAAGTGAAATTCGTTGGGGTAATGGATTTAAAGTCATCATTTTATCAGGCAGGTTAATATAACTCACCGGATGATCCACCCGGGTGGTATATTCGTTCTCAAATGCCCGTAAAAACCAGAAAATGGTAGCGATCAGAACACAGAAAAGAAGAACTTTAAGCTGTCGTCTCCGCCGGCTTTTCCCGCGTTGAGCCGGATCTGTTACCGGTGAGGAGGTAACCTCTTCCATTCATCAGGGTTTCGGCTGATCCAGAATATCTTCTGCTGTGCGCACGACGGAACCTTTGTCAACCTTAATTTTAACGTTCGTATCGATCTCAAGCATAACCCATTTGTCGCCAACTTCCGCGATACGGCCATAAATGCCTCCGGCGGTAACCACTTTATCGAACTTTTTCAAACCTTCGCGATAAGTTTTCATCTCTTTCTGCTTCTTCATTTGTGGTCTGATCATGAAGAAATAGAAAATAATAATAATAGCGCCAAAGAAAATCAGTGAGGAGAGCGGGTTTTGAGGTTTTCCACCTGCGGCGGCCTGTAGGATAAAAGCTAATTGCATCATTGTTCTTATGTTAGTTATTTTTTAGTCTCGGGGACATATACTTCTGCAGTAATTTCAAGCTGAATGGTATTCGGCTGGGCGTTTGATAAAACCTGAATCGTTTTGATCTGGGACCCGGTTTTGCCGGCTGAGTTGAATATCACTTCAATTTTACCCGACTCACCCGGTTTTACAGGAGCTTTTGAATACTCCGGAACGGTGCATCCGCAAGTCACAGCGCAGTTGGAGATAATCACATCTGAACCGCCTGTATTGGTAAATTTAAAGGTGTAAGAAAGCTTCTCGCCCTGAATCATCATGCCGAAATCATGTTTAAGCTGCTCAAAAGTAAGAACAGGAAGTGTTCCGTTATCTTTTTTTCCGGATGCGGAAATAGGGTTGGTGATCAGGCTGGGGGAAACGGAATTGGCGCTTTTGTTGCCATTTGATTTACAACTTGATAAACCAATAAAAAGCGACGCTGTGATTATTATGACTGCGAATCTCGACATGGTTATATTATTCAGCAAATTATTAATCATACAAATTAAGCAAATTCATATCAGATGTCAAACCTCTCCGATTAAACCTCTGCCGGTTTTTTTGATTTTCTCATCGGTTCGCAGCAGCAGGAATATTTTATCCAGAATACCATTGATAAAATAACTGCTTTTCTCGGTGCTGTAGTACTTTGATATTTCAATGTACTCATTAAGCGTAACCTTTGATGGTATCGAGGGAAAGTTAATGGCTTCACTGATTGCCATCTGCATGATCAGAATATCCATCAGGGCCAGACGCTCGAAATCCCAGTTTTCGCTGAATTTCTTTATCA
>CAILAQ010000479.1 GCA_903832165.1 uncultured Bacteroidota bacterium
CAACACTGAAATCCTTGCATGCTTCTTGGCCTGTTATTTTCTGATTGACGCAGCTTTTCCCGATTTCCTTATCCGATTTATCCAAAACCGAAACGCAAACGGTATAGTCGCCCGGAGGCACCTGTCCGCCCGGACCAAACGCTTTGGCCCAATCATCAGACGAGAATTTTATATCCCCTTTTTTAATGTCATCGTAAGTAAACGTTGTGGTTCCGGAAGGCAGGGTAAATGGTTTGAGGACATAATTAAGTATAAGTCCGTATCGTATTGGTTTCGGGGCTGTTTTCGATGGCGTCTCTGCATTAGATGTGAGGGTAATGGTTCCTCTTAAACTTACTTCGACCGGTTCTTTTGCATTGTTGGTCAATTGAATATTCAAATCTTCTAATCTCAGCTTATTTGGCAGAGGCTGAGAAAGCTTAACCGTAATGGGTTCCAGATTGTAGTCCTTGATATCTATGCTGATGCGATTTAAATTAAATTCAAACGGCTCTGCCATCCCATACCCTTCAGTTACTAATTTCCGGTCCTGATCATCTAATGGGGTGATGGACCAAACAAACGATTTCTGCCCTTCGGCGAGTACAAAATCCACCGGCCAGCCGGTCTGAAGAACACCCATCAGATCTTTTTCATAAACAGGCATGTTATTTCTGCATGCATCCACCCTTGATTGTCCGTTCAAGATCTCCCATATCTGCAGCCGGTAAATGACCAGCTGATTTGCTGATGGAGTGACGGGTGACCACCTGAATATGATTCCCCTTATCCGGGCTTCCGGGATGCTTTCATCGGCTCGCGGAGAGAGCAATACGGGAGCCAGATAGTCGACTATCGTGAAGATTTTGCATTGGGGGCCAAGCGGAGTTAAAGGGGTGCCTTTTGCAGGATCAACCAGATCCGTGCACAAACGGTAATTGTCCTCAGGGATTTTCCCCGTCTTCAACATCGATGATAAGGAATTTCCGTACAGCTTGATGGCCGATACCGGATAAATATCCTCGGCATTGAATTGTGAAACACCCGGCATCAGTGAAAGCTCCAGCATTTTATTAAAATCGGTTTCCCCAACCATTTCGCCTTTGCCGTTGAATAGCTGCGTTTTTATTTTACAGGCTATGGAGACTTTCGAGGGGTTATTGACGATCAGCCTGGCCGTTTCGGTTTTGTTTTCCCAATCTGAAAAATAGGGAGAGGGTTTGGGCGACATAATTAATTGAATGCTCTGGGAAAATCCCCAGCCGGTGCCCAGAATGGCCAATATTGCCAGTGTGATTACTTTTTTCATGCCGCTAGAATTTGTAGGTTAAGGCGAGCCTTAAAAGGTTTTCCCGGTAAGAGACGCCCGGCCGCTCGGTTCCGTATTTAAACAGATTTATTGAGCCAAATGCAGATAGATTGATCTTCTTGTTCAGGGAATATTTCAACCCCAGATTAGTGGTTACCTGAGCTCCTGCTGACAGGGCTTCCAGTTTATTGGTGGTATAGGAAATGCCTGCGGTGGTATTCAGCTTTTTCTTGAAAAACCGATACCCGCAACTCAGATTGGCCGATTGAGTTTTTAGCATACCGATGGTTGAAAGATTATCGAAATAACTAAGGGTTGCACTCATGGTAAATGGAGTGCTTAAGTTGGCCAGCAGGTAGGTGAGGAGGGCTGTCCGGGAATCGTTATCATTTAAGGCACCGCTGATTGTATTAAAATCGGTGAATGTATTTTTCGAACCGAGGACCGAGAGAGTATGCATATTCTTTTTGCCGGTATAGGTATAGGTCGGGCTCAGGCTGTAAGACATGGTCACCATCTGTACGCGCAGCGTGTCCAGCATGACTGAGTTGCGGAAATCGAAATTGGAAAATGATGCTGAAACGGATAGCCCTTCAGTAATCTGCAGATTCAAATCAGCACTTCCAATGGTCTGTGTTGTAGTGGCAGCCCTTGCTCCCGATAAATTATTGATCCGTTTTCCAAAGGAACCTGACAATTGAAGTTTGTCCTTAATCAGGTTAAAACGAGGGTTCACCGTAACGTCAAGCCGGTCGGTCTGCATGAATGGATAACCCAAAGCCATAAATCCGTCTCCGATATATTTACCGGTTAATTTGATTCCGAAAATTTTGCCATCCTTGGCAAGCGTGAGTGCTCCGGCATAATCCAAACGACTTGATTCCTGAATTTTAAAGATTGATGGAGGAAGATTTACGGGCAGCTGATCTGTGGCAATCAGTTTGCTTCCTGAGTCACGGGTAAAGGCGGAACCTGCGATTTCTCCTTTAATATATACCTGCTTTCCTATTCTGATACGGTAATCCAGCGCGGTGAGCAGGCCGTTTCGCGGTATCGTGTTGGCCGGCCGCTTTACCAGGGAGGTGGTATCATCGGCCATTAACGTAGTAATAAAATAGAGGTGGGTGGCTTCTTCTTTACCAATACCAATCTTGCCTGAATACATTTTACGGGCATAGATCCCCTGGATATTCTTAGTCTTATCTTCTTCTATGGCCAGCTGTGAGGTTCCTGCAAAAACGGATAGCCGGAACAAGCCGGGCGTTAAGTTCACACCGGCACCAAATACAGGCAGATCGCCCACGCTGAGTTCGGAATACTGCGGCACCTGAGTACCCAGTAATACCTGAATCCATTTGTATTGCGGCGCGATGCCCACCCGGTTGGAAGGGTCTTTTATGAAGTCGATAAAGCTCCTGTTTCCAAAGGGGGGAAGTATTGCACTGTGCTGGCCGACAGAAAGCATTAGTGAGATCGGTAAAGAAAAATCGCCATAGGACAGCGTACTGTTCACCACCATTCTTCCCACGCTTCCTGGTCTGCGTGCCTTCATTGCCGCTGAGGTGTCTGCATTCATACTGTAGAAATCCCCACTGAGGCTCATGTTACCATTGAGTAACCATTTGTTGGTGGTTTCCTGGCCGGTAAGCGATTGTGCTACAAATGCACAAAAGAAAAGGACAAGGATTAATCGGTTTTTGATACCCATGTTTTAGCTGTTTTTTATGATTTCTCCATTTCTTATCTTAATGGATGTCTTGTATTTAAGCTGATCCACCGAATGGATTAACTTTTCTATTTTATCCGGTGGAACATTCGGATCATTGGCCAGATCTGCTATGGCCTCATCAATGGATTCATATTCCTTAATATTGGTATCATCTGAATCCTTTTTGATGATCAATAAAGGAGCAGATTTGGGGGGCTTTCTTGAAAAGATGCTCATAAGGACGGTTATTTCCGACCGAAATTAGAAACAACCCTTCAGCATGGCAATAGCAAATAAGCCAGTGGAACAGGCTGTTCAGTGAACGGTATGATCGGGTAATTAAACGGCAGGAGAAGGAGTTTTATCTCATTCCGGTGAGCTGAGCATATAAAGCTGTGGAGGAAGGGATATGATAACTTCTGTTCCCTGCGTGCTGTCATTACGATTGCTGAGATCTTCAACCATGATCGGCTGAGGAAAGTGCAGCTTTGCACTCAGGAGCCTCAGGCGCTCCTCAATGATCATAATGCCTTTTGAGATATGATCCTCTTTTCTGTTCTTTCTTGCAGCATTTATTCCGATTCCATTATCGGTAATTCTGATAATCAGTGATTGTGTGATAATTGAGTCAATATCAATATCCTCAAATGAGAAGGAAATAGTCAGTAACCCTTTTTTGCCCGAATCGATAATCCCGTGCCAGAGTGTATTCTCAACGAAAGGCTGGATGATCATATTCGGGATCATTACAGAATGCACCTGAACCGAGGTTCCTGTGATAATCTCATAAGAAAAGCGATCTTCAAGCCTCAGTTTTTCCAGATCGAGGTAAAGGCAAAGCCTGCTGATTTCTTCGGACAAGAGAATAAATCCTTTTCCGGCGGAATCAAGATTTTTTCGGACCAGCTTGGCCATAATGGCGATATAATCGTTAGCTTCTTCATTACGGTCGGAATTGATCAGGTACTGGACCGAGTTAAGGGAGTTGAAAATAAAATGCGGATTCATCATGGCGGACAAAGCCTGATGTTTAAGTTCATTTATCCTGGCATTCAGTTCCATTTCTTTCTTGATCTTGTTATGATTGACTTTCAATCGCCAGATTACAAGTGAGATGGATATTGCAACAAAAAGCAAAATAATACAGAGTTTAAACCAGATTGTTTCTGTTACCAATGGTTTTACTTCAAAATTGACATAGCATGGAGTGCCCCAATCCGTGTTCTGAGATTTAGCCATGAGCTGCAATTCAAATTTTCCACTGCTGAGTGAAACCAGATCAAGAAAATCATAATCAGTTTCCGCCCATTCACCGTTCAGCTGATATTTATATCTGACTGAGTGGGGCGAGGAATAGCATAAAGCCTTGAAATCTATATTAACATGATTCTGCCGGTGCTCAAATATCAGGTTTTCATGGCTGGAGTATACCGAATCACCCGCTTTGATGGCCAGGATTTTAAGATCCGGTGCCGGGGTATGAAAGCCGTCGAATAACTTAATGTCAAGAATGCTGATACCGTTACTGGTACCGATGTATATGAGGTCTTTAACCGGGTCGGAACAGAGTGATAACACTTCATCGGAGGGTAACCCTGTTTGCCGGTCAAGATGCCTGCTTTCGCCACCATCCAACACATAAAGCCCCTTCATATTCCCTACCCAGATTCTATCCTTGCTGTCTGAAACTATTGAAGTTGACGATGATAAATCGTACCCGTTAATATTAGTATAACTGATTATCGAATCATTTCCTGAATCATACCTGGCAATCCCTTTTTCCGCTGCAATCCAAACGATTCCGTTGTCTGCCTGCATGATCGAATTGATTTTAGAGCTCAGAACCGGATCAGAAACGAAAAAGGTCTTTTTCCAGCCCGCGGGTCCCGATGTGCCGGACAGATTGGATATCCTGCATAAACCAAGGGTTGTTCCTGCCCAGATATTCTTTGATGAATCTTCAAATATTTCGTTTATACGGTTTATTTCCGAAGTATCTCCAAACACAGAGAACGAGTAGGGTTTCTGTCCCTTCATGGGAAGGTTCTTATGAACAGTGATGAGATTGGCTCCGGATCCGAACAGGTATAATCCATCCCTTGTTTTACAAAATGATGGTGCACTGAACATAAATATATCCAACCCTTTATATGAACCTGGTATCATTTCGCTGAGGCCAAATGTGCCGCACACATAAAACTTATTGTTGTAATTCCTGATCTCGTAAATGTAATCAGTCAGGGTTCTTCCGGAATTGCTCTTAACCTGGTCAA
>CAILAQ010000480.1 GCA_903832165.1 uncultured Bacteroidota bacterium
AACTCGGAATTCTTCATTGGAATCTCATCATTCTTACTTAAATTGTTGGGGAGGGTACTTCTTCAGTACCTCCAGCTGCTCTTCGCCCAGTCCGCCAGCGGTAAATGATGAAATGCCCTGGCCGCCGGCCTTTTTTACCTGCTGAATGGTTTTAGTCAGTACCTCCGGATTGAATGTCTGAGGATTCATCATCACTCCGGCATAAATGGGAGCAGCACTGCCCATCTCTTTTCTTGCCTCCAGTACACATTCGGCTATCCAATCGGTAGGCTTGAGGTAAAAATCGTGATATAGCATGGGGAGATAGGCGTCGAGGTTGAACCGGGCCCAATCCTGACGAACCATTCTGCGCGACATCTCGGGAGTGGGGAAAACCGCTGCAGTGATCACTGATTTCTTCTGATGTATAGCCGCGGAAATTGCCCGGACAACTGTTACCAGCTGATCAAGCCGGAACTGATGCCAGGTAAGGTCCTTGCTCGGGTCTTCTTTATCCAACGGATCATAGCCGTGCTTTTCTTTAAAAATGCTCCGGCAAAGAGGGCAGTAGCAGTAATCAAATTCCGGCATTTCAAAATCCTGAACAAGATTGTATTGGGGAAGAAGGGCTATCGGAAGGTAGATATCGCAATATCTGACATAATCCAGATGAACTCCGCTGATCCCCGGAATATCAGCCAGTCGCGAATAATCTTTCACAAGCAGGTCTTTCACTTCAGGCCTCGATGGACAGAGCCACCGGTAATATCCAACATATGGAGGCTTATCGATCACCGACTGGCCAAGGCGGTTCACACTGTACCATTCCGGATGCTCCTTCATGTAATCCCCGCGATTCATCGTCCAGCGCCAGGCGTGAATCTGCATGCCCATTTGCTGACCCAGCGGACCAATCTTTTTATAAAGTTCATCGCTTCCATTCATCAATAAGCCGCTAACATTGCCGCTTAACAGCCTGTCAAAAAGGTTTTTCCATTCATCAGTGGTGGTTTGGTCCGATCCATCCATCCATGCCCAGTTACCTGGCATAACTGATTTTCCTGGTGCCCCGGCCAAAAACGATGGCGCCAGGGTAAGTCCGGCTGCAGCGAAAATGGAAGTTTTGAGGAATTGGTTTCGCTTCATATTCCGATCAGGGCAAAGAATTTGGGAACTAAAATGATTAATCCGACGATGGCTGATGCAATGGCGGTAATAAGGACCGCTCCGGCTGCTATATCCTTTATTTTTCCGATTACCGGATCGCGCTCCGGAGATATCTTGTCGGCCAGCCTCTCTATAGCTGAATTAACTAATTCCATTCCTAACACCAGACCTATGGACAGTATGATCAATGTCCACTCAACCGGGGATAAATGAAGAATGAATCCGGCTGGAATCAGAACAGCAACAAAAGCCAGATGAATCCACGAATTATGTTCTTCCCTTACCAGCCACCACAAGCCCCGGAAGGCATATCTGAAACTTCGCAAACGCGCCGGAATTGAGAATTTTCTGGATTTCATTCGTAAGTAATTTAGTATTTCATCTTTAACCAGCTTATACTCATGGAGCCCTCAATTAGCTTTAATTTCACCTGCGAATATGGCTGATGAGGGGTTCATCGAAGGATTGTTTTTTCAATATCTTTACAAAAATGGCATTTAAAATCTGAAAAACATTCACCCATGAAACGTCCAATCCTGCAATTATTAACCATTGCCTTCCTGCTGGTTGCCTCTGCGTGTTCTTCTCCTGATAGCCCGGCTCCTCAAAATAACCTGACTTCCAATTCCCTGGCCAGGACCTGGGATGAGGGGATGCCTCTCGGTAACGGGTGGCTCGGTGAATTGGTATGGCTGAAGGGAACGAGCGTAAGGTTTTCCATTGATCGGGCTGATTTGTGGGACCTGCGTGCTGTGCCGGAGCTGAGCCTGCCGGAATGGAATTTTAAATGGGTGATGCAGAAATGGATGGAGAAGGATTACGGCAAGGTTCAGGATCTTTTTGACTACCGGGCTTACGATAATTCTTTCAAGCCCACCAAAATTCCAGGTGCGGGGATAGAGTTTTCCTGGAAGGGTTCAGATAAGCCGGCCAGAACCGAGCTGGATCTGGCCCATGCAACAGCCAATATTAAATGGCCCGACGGGGTCAGTATGCAGACATTCGTCCATGCCGGCAAGTCCATAGGGTACTTTCGCTTTATCGCAGTACCGGCTGATTTTGCCTTCAGGCTGGTTCCCCCGGTTTACCAGGATCAAAGTTCTGTCAGTAATAATGTGGGTATAGGCACTCAGGATCTCAGGCTTTTGGGTTATCAGCAGGGGAAGGTCATTGAAACACCGGGTAAGCTGGTTTACCGGCAGGAAGGTGCGCCAGGCTTTTATTATATAGTATCCGTGGAGTGGGCGAAAAGTGGCGGAAATATAACCGGTAAATGGTCTATAACATCATCTTTGTCAGATAAGAAGGGCCAACCCAATGCGGAAAAAATAACGGCTGAAGCACCGGATTTCGACTTAGCCAGCCGCGAGCACCAGGAGTGGTGGCGAAAGTTCTGGGCGAAATCCGATCTGCAGGTGCCTGACACTGTGTTGCAGAAACAATGGTACATGGAGCAGTATAAATTCGGATCCGCCGCCCGCGCCGACGCTCCTCCAATCTCCCTGCAGGCTGTCTGGACGGCAGACAATGGGAAACTTCCACCTTGGAAAGGGGATTTTCATAATGACCTGAATACACAATTGTCTTACTGGCCATCATACAGCGCCAACCATCTCGATCTTGAAGAGGGTTTCCTGAACTGGCTTTGGGAGATCAAGCCGGAAAATGAAAGATATACCCGCTCCTATTTTGGTGTAGGCGGATTAAACGTCCCCGGGGTAGCCACTCTGCTTGGAGAACCTATGGGCGGATGGATACAGTACTCATTCGGACCTACCGTCTCAGCCTGGCTTTCGCAGCATTTTTATCTTCACTGGAGATATACCCTCGACCGGGATTTTCTTGCCAATCGTGCTTATCCTTATATTTCCTCAGTGGCCACATTCCTTGATGAATTTTCGGTTCGCGATTCTGCAGGCATGCGACAATTGCCACTGAGTTCCTCTCCGGAGATCCATGATAATTCTGCGGAGGCATGGTTCACAAAAACCACAAATTTCGATATCGGAATGATTCGCTTTACTTTCAACAAGGCTGCTGAACTGGCGGATGAACTGGGTAAAAAGGAGGAGGCAGCCAAATGGGCGCGCATTCTGAATGAATGGCCCGGACTGGCTTTCGATTCAACCGGATTGAATTTCGCCCCGGGTCAGCGATATCAGGAGAGTCATCGCCATTTCTCCCACCTCGTTGCCTGGCATCCGCTTGGTGTGATCGACTGGTCGGATGGTCCCGAAGTTCAGCAGGTTCTGACCAATACACTCCGCAATCTGGAGAAATTCGGACCGGATTATTGGTGCGGGTATTCCTACAGCTGGGCTGGGAATTTGTATGCCCGGGCTTTCGATGGAGAAAGGGCAGCCAAATCATTGAGGGATTTTGCCCTCTGCTTTACTTTGCCTAACAGTTTTCATGTTAATGGTGACCAGAGCAAAAGCGGAAAATCGAAATTCCTTTACCGGCCATTTACCCTCGAAGGAAATTTTGCTTTCGCTTCAGGCCTCCAGGAAATGCTGATCCAATCACATACGGGCATCATCCATGTTTTTCCGGCAATTCCGGCATCATGGAAAGAGGCATCTTTTACTAACCTCCGCGCCGAAGGCGCATTCCTCGTTTCAGCAACATTGTCCAAAGGAAAAGTTACCCGGATAGAAATTCATGCGGAGAAGGATGGCCTGCTTCAACTGGCCGATCCCGAAAATAAAGGGAAAATAATAGAAAGTCAGATGAAGGCAGGTGCAGTGCTCAAATGGAGCTACAAAGATTAAAGCTGTCAGCTTTAATCAGCTCCCTCCGGCTAAAGTTGGCAACTTTAATTTAATCCGGCAAAGTGAACGAAATTGTCGTCCCTTCTCTGGGCTTGCTTTCCACCTTGATTTTCCCACCATGAGTGGTGATGAAATTCTTGCAT
>CAILAQ010000481.1 GCA_903832165.1 uncultured Bacteroidota bacterium
CCCTACACGACGCTCTTCCGATCTCTAACGGACACAATCTATTCAATTCAAAAATCAAGAGTATATCCTAAATACCTTTTGGAATTCGGGGATCGTAAATTTGCCAAACATGCCTTTGATAAAATGCCAAATGATCCCTATGCGCCCGCGAATATTGCCAATGCACTGAGTGAAACCAATTTCGTGTATTGGACCTCTGCGTTCGTCGAAAACCAACTCGGAGTCTCTTTCAGGTTCTCTATGGGTCATAATTCTCTGTACTATTTTAAAAGTACTTCAGGTTCAACTCACTTTCTCACTGCGGAATTCACACTTGATGGCATGGATTTCAATTATAATCTGATAGGCTTCAATCAATCATCACTGATTAATTGTGTCAACCCAAGGGAACTCTCGCCAAAATTGAAAAGTAAACTTGGTCAGCAGGGGTTTAAAATCGAAGATGACTCAAATCCTATTCTTGTCATTCTTAACTGATCCGGAGTCACAATTCGCCAGTCCGAGCTATTTCCCTCAGAATTCCCTGAACTGGTAAAGTACGATTACCGGGTTATCATCCTCCCTGACTTGCTCAATTACGGAAAATCCGGGTGCATTTTTCCGCAGCCAGGCGAGGTCGGCCGGACTGATCTTGCTTAGAATCTCTTTCATGTGGATGCCATCATTGCTGTCAATAAATTCGGTTCTGCCTGACCATGACGGTGCGTAAATGGGGAATCCATGGCAGGTTCCCAAAGTGCCGCCCGGTCCGGAAACATAAAAAAGTTTTGAATTACCGGATTTGTTATCCTTCAACCAGATGACGCTCTCCTCTTTGGATTCCAGTTTCGCAGCAAAGGATGTTTTAGTATCCATAATCCTCCGGATACCGACATGCTCCGCTGCTAATCCCACTTCCCGAAAGGAATGTGCAACCGGCAGCTTGAAATCATAACGAAGGAGTGTATCGATGGCCTTTCCTGATATCTCATAAATGGTCGGATCGAGATCGGCATGGTAAAAAACTTTGCCATCAGAACCGGTGGTGAAACTGGAAAACATGCCCATTCCCTCATCTCGATCAAAGGGGAAATAAGAATTTTCAATCGTTCCGTTCAATTTAACAATGGAGAGTTGGCCCTTGTGATCCAGGGAAGTATTTGCTCTTCCGTATCCCATTGCCAATCTGTCGTTACCGAGATAAACGATATTAAATCCAGTGGTGATTTTGTTGATTTCCCGGATATACTTGCCATCAAGGGAAAAGAAGATCAATTTTTTACCGCGGGAATCCATCAGCACCAGCTCCTTATCGGTGACCGTAAACCCGCGTAGATTCACGTATTCCCCGGGTCCCTCGCCCTTTCGGTTGATAGACCAGATAAACTTGCCGGTAAGGTCAAAATGAAACAACTTCATGTCGCGAGTAAGAATATAGATTCCCTTATCGGTCAGGCATAATCCGTTAATTTCCCCGATCAGACAGGAAGGCGTTGTTTCCAACGGGATAAACCTGATGCTGGCGACCACATTGTCCATGGGAACTGCTTTTGTTGGCCAGGACTTCGCAGGCAACTGATAAACCTTGGATTTCGATTTGGGTTGCGAAAACGAATTCAGGGAAACCAATAGTAGCAGGACAAATGGGAGAGTTTTCATGGTTGGCGCTCCTTTATTTTCGTATTACCTCACCTTCATCAGTATCGGATTCGACAGATCGG
>CAILAQ010000482.1 GCA_903832165.1 uncultured Bacteroidota bacterium
ACGATAATATTAATACCAGGAGGATCATCGGCCTGGTTTTTTGTTGGATATATAGTTTCATTTTCCAGTTTTTTGCAATGACTTATTCGGGTTAAGTGTTCATCTATTTATCGCCGAGATACAACTTGACATCAAACGGATTCAGGTTAAAATCAAAACCGCCACCGAGTGTCGGAATACTAATGTTGATTGCATCGATACATCCTCCCGGATATGGAACGCCCTGGCTTACCGTCAGGTTGACGGCAAATTTTGCCCCACCTTTAATATTCAGGCTTTTGTTAATGATAGTTCCTTCAACATAAACTTCAACCAATACACTTCCATTTAGTTCGGTACAGGTGATCGCTTCCAACCCGAATTCCATCTGGATTTTCCCGTGCAACCCTAATCCGATGGCCATATTTCCTTCGATGAAATTGCCATAAAAGGAGGCATCAACGGCAGCAACCGGAATACGTACATAGGCGCTGGCCACAACCACATCAATGCCAACATCGAGGCCTGAAAATGGCAGGTCGCGTCCGCCAACCATAAAAAATCCCTTCAACCCTGAATTGAAGGTTTCGGGCATTTCTTTCTTGACCGAATATTTTAAAACTGTGTTGGTCATATCGGCAGTAATACTGCTTGGATAATTGCCCACCAGAATGCCTATGTAGACGGTGCAGGGTTCAGGTGCAGGAACCCCGTCGGCTGAGCAGTTTGCGTAAAAAGCCCATCCATTGCTGTCCATCAGAATGTTGGCTACACCGTTCACGAGGACTGAACCCATCGGGATATTGACCATGGTTAATGTTCCCAGCAACCGACCTTTGTAGTACGAAATCTTCAAACCGCCAAATGGAGTATCGATCCCCTGGGCAACAAAGCCATCCTGAGTGGCATCAATTTCACCGTGAACAGTAAATACCATGTGCTTGTTTGAACTGGCATCCACTCCATTGAATCCCAGCATATCTCCTTCGAATTTCAGAAGAGACCAGTCGGTCTGATCGGCAGTCATGGTGCATTTGACCTTTTCGAGCGATGTATTGCTATCTCCGATCTTTACCAGTTGTGCTTTTGCATTCGGGGATTCAACAATATCGGTCTTGATCAGGTTCACATTGGAATTCGAACGATAAGTCAGCAATACCTGAATTGGATCGAGTTTACCGGTTTCCTCAACCGTACCGAAGGTGGTGAAGGTCCTATTGGCTGAATTGAATTTTTGTCCGGTCATGGTAGTCACGAACTTCACATTTCCTTTTGCTTCAAAATTAATATCAATGGGATCAGGTGTCGGGTTGTTCAGATCCGGTGCGCTTTTGACAAAGGTCAGCCTGGCTCCGATGTTCTGTTTTACTCGTGGTATGTGGAAATCAACTCCGCCTGCCAGAACGAATCCGTCACTTAATGCAAAAATTGTTTGCGGTTTAAAATCGACCACATTGTAAAGCTTCATTTTTGAAACGCCGGTTCCGAGTGTAAATACATTTTCGCCGTTGCTCAGTAACGAAACGGTTTCCATTTCAAGAGTGGCATTCATGTTTGGTAGGTTCTTAACCGATGCGGGTGATTTTCCTGCATAAATACCTGACGATGGGGGGTGGATAATCAATTGCCAGTGTCCGGCACCGTCACTGCCACAGGATGCATTGAATCCGGTAGTCGCCTCCGCCCCTGGGACTATCGTAACCGGATAACCTCCCATGGTGAGGTTTTTACAATCGGGCACACCAAGATAGGCGAAATCGCTGCGAAGGTTGAAGTAGGAGTAAGGAATATCAATGCTCCCGGTGTGAAGAATACAGTTTTTCGATTCCAATCCTCCCACTTTGGCATCAACAGTCCAGTTTCGTGCTTCAAATTTCCACTCTTTATCGGCATTATGAATTCCACCGTCTATCAACGTGATCATAATGGGGGTGGCGCTTGAAACGGGAGAGATGGTATTGTTTTTCAGTACGAGTTTCCCGATTTCAACTTCAACCTTACCGGCATTTTTCACGTTGGCATGAAGGGTGGCATCAAGTGTGATTTCATCTCCTTCAATAAACGAGTTTGCTCTGTCGGCAGTTGTAATGAAGTTAATAAACTTGAAAGTCAGGTTTTTGGCCGCACCGTTGTACCCGCTTAAGTTACAGAGGTTGAATTTGACCACACCGCTCCCATTACCTGGTGTCCCCGAATTGAAAACATCGATAACCGGAGTAAACGAAATGGTGTTTTTGACTGTAAATGGTTTGCAAAAATAGAAATCAGTACCTTCAAAGTTGAGATAACTGCTCGGAAACTGAAACGAATTGTCGATGACCTGGACGGTAGCATTCAATAATCCATTTGTACTGGCTTGATTTTCACGGGTGATTGCAAAAAGAGAATTATCGTAGGTATTCAGTTTTACATTGAATGTTTTGCCATACTTCAGCTTCAGCATACGTTTACAGCTGATGTTCACTTTGGATTCAACCGGCAATCCGATCGGAATTCCTAATGATTTTTGATCGGATGGCTGAAATTCAACAGCCTGAACTTCCATCGTCACGGGCTCCAAGGGATCAAAGCCGGGCGAATAGCCTGTGAGTCTTACCCTTCCGGCAATGGAGACTCTATTGGTATTGGCTATTTTCTCCAATTTGGTAATCTCGAGCGGGAAACCCCATATTTCCTTAATCAACATATCCTTGAATGTGGTCAGATTAAGCGTGAAATGTCCACTGGTTTCCGGAACCGTAATGGGTTTCGATTCTCCGATTATGGTATTGATTTGTTCCCGGCCCTTATTGATGTCGACATACAGCGACTTTTTATACACCGCTTTTACCGTTATCTGTTTGTTTTGCAGTTCGGGCGGAATGGTGGTTATTTCGAAAGTGCCATCTGCTTTTGTCTGGGCAGTAAAAAGATACTGCGATTCGGTTGTCGAACTCTGCCCGTCCTTGGTGAAATTAACACCAAGACCGGTTTGTAAACCGGAACTGAGTTCCACAAAAACTTCAGCATCCGGGGTCGGTTTGCCATCAAGCAATACCTTCCCTTTCAGAGTCAGTCCCTGCTCAAGGTAGATGTCGGGCAACCTCACCGGTGTCTCACTTTCAACATTGGTAAAAGCCATTGTTTTGGGCACAAAATTACTGCCGGTGGGGCCGCTAACACTTAATGTCAGATTGCTTTCCGAGACATTCTTGAATTTCATAACCACTTTACCGGTAGCATCCGATACAAATGGAGGGATATTTGAACTTCCGATAATCTTCACTTTTGCACCGGCAACCGGTTCGGAGAGAGAGTATATTCCGCCTCCCGGGGAGCTCTTTTTTACGTAGAAATAGATACGGTGCTGGCGTTCATAAACCTTGATGTCGCCAATGTCGGTCACTTGGGAAATCAAAACATTTACGGGAATTGTGTCTGCGAAATAGGTAACGTCTTTAGGAATGACCACCAGCTTCCGATTGTTACCCTGTATCGCCGGAAGCTCGAATTTGCCGGTGGTCACATAAGGATCTCCACCATTAAGAATGTTGCCCATCGAATAGAAACCTCCGGTTCTTATCATCTCTCCTGATTCGACTGAACCGCTGGAATTGCTGTTTTCAAGGAACTGGACAAAGGCGTCGACCGGGGAACCGGTTTCATTGACGATTCTCCCTTTAATACTGCCATTTGAGTATAAAATTATATTATCAAGAACCACCTGTTTCCCTTTCTCAAAGAAGGCTTTATCAAAAGTGTTGGTATACCTTGCTTTTGAAACTCCGTTCTCCATATAATGAAAACCTGCCTTATAAACTTCCAGCTTAACCTGGGTAAGGAATTCACCCCAGGGACCGTTAAATATGTAATCGAATGAACCTTTAAAATCAAATTTGCCCGTGGAGTCGGTATTTATCTGGCAGACATAATCGGCATATTTTGAAAACTGCATTTTCGCGGTGACAGTGGCCTGGTTCAATCCTTTCTGAACGTTTACGTCACTGATCACCCGGCCTTTAAGTGTGGAATTCCGTCCCTCCATCAAGGAAGAAAATCCCTGGATAGTTGCATAATCATAATCGTTTTTGAAAAAATAGACTGGTTTGGCAAATTTATTAACCTGAGGTGTTATCCAAACCGGTTGATAATTTGCATCACCCATCATGTCTTTGGTCCTGAAATACAGATAAATCGGGGCTGTCGCATTTCTAAATATCAAATTATCGAAAACGAATTCACCAGTAGCATTTGTTTCAACTTTAGAAATGATTTTGAAACCAGGATAGTCCGGAAGGTTCCCTACTATGTTTTGTCCTTCATCCGACGGAAGATTCAAATAACTGATCTGACTTTTACTTCTTAAGGAAAAACACTCAGCACCCTGAATGGGTTTGGAATGAGGAACCAGAATGAGTTGTTTGTCCGGAGGTAATTTGTAATTACCTACAGTATCCTGGGAGTCATAATAATGATTGTAAAGGCCTCCTTTTAACTTATAGCTGAATACCTCGGCGGCGAGTGTTCCCACATCTGCGGATTTCAGGGGTTCGATTTCGATATTGTCACATGGGCTTAGGAAAATTCCCGCTTCATCCATAATAACTATCCTCAATACCCTTTTTACTTTTACCTGTTTCTTTGAATAGGTAATATGAAATTCTGTCCCGGGGTCGCTTTCCCAGGATATCCAGGCTTCGTTGCGGTTTAATTTACCCGTCGATAGTTCATATTGACCTGTTTTAGGGTCTTGAGTGTGAGCCGGAAGTATGTTTGGGAACTGGAAGCTGAAATTTCCGGATGCATCGGTTTGAGCCGTATAAAGAACAAAAGTTCCGGGGAATGCCTGCGGGAATGTTTCATAAACGTTGCTCTTGATCAGCTTGGAAGCCTCTCCGGGCTCATCAGAAACCAGGCACGAAATCAGGCTGATATTTCGGTTGTTAAGAGCATGCGAATTTCCCGCTTTGGCAGGAAACTCATAGACTATTCTTCCGCTTATCCCCGACATGGGAGGCTGGCTGGTTACAAAAGTAAAGGCACTTTCCAAAGTGAAGCTATAGGGACTGATATCACTGAAGGTTCCCAGCGATACACTGAATTTATCGGCCTTCTGAGACATGGAAGCATTATAGCGAAAAGCCTCAACCGTTAGTATACCCGTGCCTTTGATCCAGAGGTAATAGTCATCGCCGAATACAAGATTTTGAATCAACCTGGTGAAGGTAACCGCTGCAACATCTTTACCATCAATGTCTTTCGATTCTTTGGTTTTTCCGGTGGCAACCATGCTGTATCCGGATTTTGTGATCTCCAGGGGAACCAGGAATTGCGCATTATTGTTGAAAATTGTTCCCTCAAATGGTGGCATCCCGGGTTTTTTGGTCTTTCTCAGTACATAGACATCTTTGTCTTCAAGATTTTTCTTTATTCCGGGAGCATCCTTATAACCTTCATAAATCACCGCATTCAATTTATAGCTGTACACATAAGTGGTTAACGTACCCAGGTCAAACGGGTTCTGGTTTAGCGAAATCTCACGATCGATGCCGCTGTAATAGGGATTATCCAAAATCGGAACAAGAACCAGCGATAACTTTCCCGTATACCTTTTTCCTCCGGATGAATAACTGAAATTCTGTTTTAAATCGCCAAGAGAAAGATTATCCGGCCAGTTAAATGTAAGTATGAAATTTCCATTCGCAGTGGTGGTTCCACTTGACAGTGGCTGCCCGGTCAGGTTGTAAATGGTGTTATTTAACAGATTGGAAGGGATTTTATCCTCCGGTACCTCGATTTTCAAGCCCTGGTCAGTATCGTTAAGAATAAACTTCGCAACTAACCGGATTCCTGCATTTGCAACCGGATAGGAGCCAGGATCATCTTTTTCAAATTTGTATTCCAGCTTACCCGAGAGAGTCCGCTGAACCATACTGTATTTCAACTGTCCATATTGATACTTGAAAGCACTCAAATCTGTGGACAACATAATTTCTTTTGTGCCCTGATTCACTATGGAAACTCTCTCCCAATAGGATTTTTCGCTTTCAAAAGGAAGCCCGTCAACAATAGGATCGGCCCGGAAAAAGGGCTTGGTGGTCGTGGTGGTCAGGATCGGCGTTTTTCCTTTGCTGTCTTTGAAAAACTCAACTAAAAAAATGCATCCGGGGTAATTGTCCAGGAGGTCCTTGTAAGCCAACGTGTCGAATGGCTCCAAACGCCACGAAGTGTGAAAGCCGCTCACAGGATTGGCTGTCAGCACCGAATCAGGATCGTTGTAAGCCGGAAGAACAAATTGCAGGGATTTCTCGCCGGTATCTCCACCAACCTTAAGTTTTTCGTATTTAAAATAGCACACCTCACTGGTCCCCTTGTTTCGAAAATGGACCAATCCTGTGGGATCTTCAGCTGAAACCCTCATCGCATAAGTATAGCCGGAATTTAAACTTACTTTATCGGCAGTGAGGAAAAGCATGGTTTGTGTCGTTGATTCCTCATAAAGTACCGGGGATTTCGCAATGAGAAAAGCTTCATTCGGGTCTATGTTGATATTCTCAGGAATCTCAACCATTTCAAAATGATAGGTGGTCCTCGCTGGAGAAAGAGCAGGCTTTGTCCAGCTTATGTTGATCAATTGATTACCATAACTGATCTGCGGATCGCCACAAACGGGTGATGTAATTATCGGCGGTTCAAGGTTGGTAACCGGGAAGAGGCTGCTGCAAACGGGTTCCTCTCCTGACAATGGCCGATCAGTATTGAAATCGTAAGCACTCAAACAGATCTGGTAATTGCCTTCGGGAAATCCGGCCCCGCTGATCAGCTCCTGAAGAGTAATCCCCTGAATAACAATGTGCTGGATACTGAAGGCTTCGCCGATATTATTCATGTTCAATAGGTGCACGGTCCCTTTCTGAAGGGCAATTGGCGACAGAGGTTTATAACCATCTTCAGTCATGGCGCTGATCCCGTTATCGCCGACAATTGACATTTTCAGGTAGAGCTCAAAATCGGGAAGATCGATTCCCACATGAGTGAGCCTGATGCTGATTTTGTTGGGGTTATTCAAATAATCCGAAACCGAAGAAGTAAACGGCGGCATGACTGTCACGTTAATCATGACAGGATTTATTTGGGCCATTGTTACTATCGCGGTGGCAATAGTTGCAAGGGTAACCACTATTCTCCTTTTCCAATTTGAAAAAGGGAATTTATCGGGGTTAGATGTTATAGACATAACTAAACATGAATTTAGTTTCATGGAAACTCTTAATGGATGAGGTTTCAGGATAGATATTTTGCATAAAGCAAAAATTCATTCTGAACAGATGTTTCGGACCGGGCTTAAAGGTGACCGAAGCCGTACCGGTATTAATCAAGCCTGGTGTTCCATTGATACTGCTGTGATTGACGGAAATACCTCCATGTGTGCTCAGTTTTCCTTTGAAAAATGGTTTACCGATATCGGTATTGATACCATATAGAATCTGGTTGGAATATACCGAAGTCATGGTGGTGTAGTTCACTCCGGCCATTACGCTTAATCCGCTTTTATTGTGACTGAAGAAGTAGTTCAATAATGCCATCCGGCTGTTGACCTCAGTGCTCTTGGCAGTAAATTGATTGTGGTCTGTAAGGTCCATAAGCACCAGATTAAGCTGGACCATTTGTTGATTATTGGCATGATTAAAGGTGAAAGTCGGTGTAATGGTAATATTGCGGTTGCTCTGGTACAGTTTAATAGTGTCGTTAAGCGGAAGCCTTCCGGGAAGCTGATTGATGCTGTAATTGCTGAAAGAACCGTTCAGGCTGAATAGTTTTCCGCTGTTGTAAGTGATATTGGCCATTGAAATCAGCCGGCTCGACTTTACTTCCTTGTTCTTCCTCAGATTGTCGTTCTGCAGGCCGACGTTGCCACTCACCGAAATTTTATTTTTGAATAGCCGAAATTTTGAATTGATCGTCATGTTTTCCACATCGGTATTAAAATAATAGGCTCCAAATGATTGAAAATTGGGATCCAAACGGCGGTACTGAAGTCCCAGTGAAAATTTCTTTGCGGCATACGTCAGTGATGAGGTAACCCCGGTGGAATATTCCGACGAAAGGTTTACATGAAATGTCCCGACCAGGCTTTGCAGCGTGGCGTTTCCGGTTTCAATCGGTTGGGTGGTATTCAGATCTTTAGTTAAAAGACTTACGGCACCTTCGGTTTCCCAGGTTACATTTTTGAAAAGGGTAAATTTCATATGCGTTCCCAAAACGGTGTTGGCCTGTGGTATTTTGGAGCCGAATTTCATTTTATCGAACGAAAGGGTATCATCCATAATTTGCAAAAAAATCAGATCGGCAAAATTCTTGGTAGAGCCTACACCTACCTTCATGCTGTACCCTTTTCGAACGGGCGTCTGAATGGTATCCTGCGGGTTGGTAGAATTGGGTAGGGTTTTCTGGCTAAACCTGCCGTATAATGCGCCAAACCTGAAAAGACCGGGGTTAAGCTCCACTCCTACACCCAAAAAAGAGTGCCCGGCCATGGTCAAAGGGGAAAATGACATGCTTCGATAGCCCAGGTGGACCTTTATCCATTTGTACTCAGGGCTGATCCCAAACCGGTTAAAAGGTTGGGAATAGTTAAAATTACGGTTGCTGTAAACGAAAGAAAACGGCAGTTGAAGGCTGTAAAGCGAAACATTCACGTTTCCTGACAGCGTATACGAGAAGGGATCGCGAGTGGACTCCCTGCCGGTTATGTTGTAGAAATCGGCATTGGCCGACAGGGAGCCGCCTATAGCAAATGGCTTTTGTTTAGTTAGTTGAGACAGGTCTTGGGCGAAAACTGGTCTGCAAAATAATACCAGCAGCAAAGCAAGCAAAAGATTACGATTCATTCAATTACTATTAATCAGACAGGTTAGGGTTGAAAGGAGGGGTAATTATATAAATAATTATGAGAATGCCCGCCATGCAAACCTTTCAGATTCATTTATTTTTTTTCGTAAATTAGTATGAAAGATCTGCTTAAAGTCACCTAAAATGAAATCCATTAAATCAATTTTCCTGATTATTCAAAACGACCGGCATGGAACAGCAATGAATCTTTGATGATCCTTCGGTCTGGGACAGGTGAAGCATACCTCTATAATGGTCAGACCTATGAATATCTCCGGATTTTGGACGGAGTCGGTGGAGAGGATGTATTTTGGCATCCGACCAATCCTGACCTTATTCTTTATAATCCTGACAGCATCCTCTATAGCTACAATGTACTTAATGATGCAGTCACACCAAGGAGCGGGACACAGTGATTTAGGCCTGGATGCAGGAGGACAGGAGGTTTTAATCATGGATGTTTATGATGACAATGCCAACATGACCCATATACAGGGCGCCTTTCTGATGACAATGCTGGCTGGCTTCCTTTTGAAGATGAAGTATTTGCTCTAAAAATGGATGGAACAGGTACTGTTGAGCGATATGCCCATCATCACAGTAAACGATTTTCCCCTTCAACACCGGATCCTGATAACAGTATATACTTTGCCGAACCCCATGCAACTGTCAGCAAGCATGGAACACGGATAATGTTTGGAAGTAACTGGAGGACCAATATTAGCGAGGACACAAGCCTTGATGCCTATCTGGTCGATCTGACGAATATGCTGACAGGTTTACCGGGTGAAAGCCGGGTGTTGGCAGAGTCGGATTTTCAACCCTGCTGGAAAGCTTATGAAAGAATCTTTTGTTAATCAGTCAAATACTACCCTGAACCTTACTGACCTGCCGGCAGGTATCTATTATTTCAAAATTGCAGATAATGAGGGGTTAAAGTTTTATGTTGGCAAAATCGTAAAATTTTAAACTGATTTGGTGAATCATTATTCTGTCTCTAATTGATATGATTCTGTTTCATAACTGTTTCTCGTAGATCCGGTATCGCCTGAGTGGTTTGGCATCAAGCTTACTAATAGCATTGTTCATCACATCGTTATCCTCGAGAACATAGTTTATTTCGAGCCATAAATCCTTTGAAAAGAGGGATTTATGGAGTGCCCGATACATCAGGCTGTCGATCCCCTTTCCCTGATATTCCGGAAGTACGGCAAGTGCAAATAAACGGTAGGAGCGTAGTTTTGAAATTCCGGTCAACAGTTTCAACCAACCGAAAGGCAATAGATTTCCATTCAGTTTTTTAAAGATCACATTTACATCTGGCAGTGCAATAATAAAACCAATAACCCTTCCTTTTGAATCTTCCGCAAACAGGACCCCTTCAGGCTTGATAACCTGCTTCAGATCCCTGGCCAGAGCATCGGCTTCGGCCTGAGTAACCGGTGCATATCCCCAGTTATTTACCAAACTGTGATTAGAAATATCGATAACATGCTGAACATCTTCTTTGTAGTTCTTTATGTTGACGCGCCTGACGCTGACCCCGTATCGCTTTGCAACATCATCAGTAAGCTTTAGTATCCGCTCCGGAATCTGATAACCCTCTTTACCCGATATATAATAACAAAGCAAATCTTTGATTTTACTAAGTCCGAAGGCAAGCAGCTTGTTATTGTAAAAAGGTGGATTATAAGGTGCCATGATGACCGGAGGAGGCTCAAAACCCTCATAAACCAATCCCCATTCCTGCGAAACGAAGGACCAGGGCCCGCGCATGGAGGTCATGCCTTGCTCCTGCAAACAGCCAGCAGCAGCATCAAGAAGCATCTTGGATGCTATTGGGTCATCCGGCGATTCGTAATAACCGAACAGGCCAACTTGCTCTTGCCAATGATCATTGGCCAAAGTGTCATAAAATGCTGCAATCCTGCCGATAATTGAATGGCCCTCTTCCAATAGAAATAGCTGGTAAACGGTATGATCGAGCGTTGGATTTTTTTCTCGGTTGAACTGGCCTTTCAATTCAATTTTCAGCGGAGGAACCCACATCGGATCATTGCGGTAAATAGAGTAGGGGAGATAAATGAATTTCTTAAGGTCGGATTGGGTTGTAACGGGACGTATGTTCATGGGTATGAGGGATCGGGTATTGGGTATGGGGTATCGGTTATCAGGTATGGGGTTTGAAGTTAGAGATTCGAAAGCCAGTTTTGAATTTTTCATTACCAAGATCAGGGAGCTACACAGCACTTGGCAACCTGACGGCCCACTTGATTTTGTAATTTCAGCATTCAAAATTGGTCTTCGAATCTCATCTTTCAATTTTCAGCATTGGTCCTGGAATCTCTACCTTCAACCTTCAGGAGACCAGGGTTTCCGGTGTTCGCGGACAAAAAGTTTCATCGCCTCCGGATCACCAACAGTACTTCCGGCAGCGGGATCCCAGGTGATCTTACGACCGGTACGTATTGCGATATTTCCCATATGGGACACTGTATCCGACAGTATGGCCTCATCGAGGGGGCATAATTCGGGCCTTTTACCATTGATTGTTTCGGTGAATATTTTCACCAGCTGGGCTCCCTCGCCATTGATCCAACCTTCGGGGTTTGCAGTTTTGTTAAGTTCCTTGTGAATCTCAGGTATATCTGAACTTGCGCTCGATCGTCCAAGGGAGATCCATCCCTTTGTACCAAAAAAGGTGGTTCCGTTGCCATCCCATTTCGGACGATACTTCATGACGATGGGCTGTGCAATTTCATCACTCATAAAGTGGAGTTTCAAGCCATTCGCATATTCATAATTCATGTCCCAGGAGTTAATGGTATCCCAGATTCCACCAGGGGCCCAATATCCTCCTTTGCCCTCGCAGGTGTAGCTGCCGGTCATCTGATCCTTGATGCCGAACGCCATGATGTCGAGCGGATGGGCTCCCCAGCCTGAAATAAAGCCCAGGCTGTAATCATAAATAAAATAGGAGCTCTGCATATCCACCCTCGCCGGACAATAAGGATAAAAAGGAGCCGGACCAACATACCGGTCATAGTCAAGGCCCTGAGGAACCTCCTCTTCTACGCATAAAGGGGACTGTACATCATTTACCCTGGGGCACCAGACATCCACCCGCTCAACTTTGCCGATGTCTCCGTTTTTGATCATGGCCACAGCCTCCTGCATGAATAAATAGGATCGTTGCTGTGTGCCGTAATTGAACAACACCTTGTTTTCCTTACAAACCTGTGCCAGCCTGACCATATCGGGATGACTCAAGCCCAGAGGTTTGGCTACATGCAGATGTTTTCCGGCCTGAGCTGCCATTATTGCCATCGGCAAATGCCAGTGGTCGGGTGCAGTTATCGCCACGGCATTAATATCTTTTCTTTCCAGAATTCTTTCTATGCGGTTGTGATATTTAAGTTCAGCCTGAATGTTTTTCTCCTGGTATGCTTTCTGAGCAAATCCCAGTGCATTTTCCCGACGTGTTCTGAATACGTCACAAAAAGCTACGGAACGGATCTCATCAGGCCATCTGAGAAAATAAGATTTCAGTTCATCCATTCCCCGGTTGCCCAATCCAACATGTCCGAATATAACCCGGTCATTGGCCCCTTTAACAGGGGAGCAACTCGTAAGAATCATCGGGCCGGTTGCTGCTGCAACGGCACCAATGGCTGTTTTTTTGATAAAATTCCTTCGCTCCATAAATCTTTAATTATAGCATTGGCAAATTATCACATTGGCAAATTAAAGTTGTTCGATCTCCTGCCGGCTGAGAAGCTTTGCGGGCAAATAAACTCTGTATTTAAGCTGCAGCACCTCGCCTTTTTTTAACTTGATCGGCTCATTGTAAAGGATGGCCGGGCTGAAATAGAACATTGGCGTGGTAGCATCATTAATGCAATACCATGGTGGGGGAAAACGGGGATTGGCTGAATTGTCAAAAATGATTACCTGCTCGCGCATTCCTTTGCCATTGTCGAAATCACAAGCCACCCAGTGGTTTTTATCGCCATAATTTACTCCATCCCTGGATTCAGAGAAGTACTTCAGATTCTTGAATTCATTATTCAGACGGAGGGAAATGCCCGAATAACCTCCCCACGACTGGCCACCCGGCTCACCCGGAATCGGAGTCCTGTCGAGGAGCAGATCCTTTAATGCAGTAAAGGTGAATTGGTAATTTATCCAGTAACT
>CAILAQ010000483.1 GCA_903832165.1 uncultured Bacteroidota bacterium
AGTAATAGTATCTGAGATTGTGATTACACCAGAATTGACTTCTCTGGTTAAGGGGATTTTCGACTTTTCTTGCTGACAAGAAAACAATAATATAATGCAGATAACCGTAAAACAAAATAAGATTCTCATTTGAATATTGTAAATTTTACACTATTTAATCCCTAATTACTAAAGCTGAATTAAACCTTTTCACGATTTGTTTTATTAGAACAGTCCCTCGTCTATCGTCAAATTCCTTTTGAAAACCGAAGGAAAAAATACAAGGGCCAATAAATGGCCCTTGCAATTTCATTTACTGTAAATTGAATCCGGTATAGGACCTCGCATACATTCCAGGTAATTATTCCGACAATACCAAACATAGCAATGTTCCCATCCACCATTTGGTTCACATGACATTTCATCACCAACATATTCCCAATCATCATCATTAGGGCCAACAAATTTCCAGCACCCATAACCATTTACTGGTATGGACCAAGGGTGATCGTTGGGAAGCATTTTTAAGCAAGGCTCCGCAGATTTAATAGGACCAGAAATTACTAAAAACAACCCCAAAAGTCCGATAGCAAATATTAGCGACAGACTTTTTCTTGAATTTTTAATTACTTTTTTCATGTTAAACTTTTTTTTACCGACTCTTTATAGGTTTTCGGTGACTACCTGACATTACTGAATGATCGGTTCAGTAATGCTCATAATGCAAAAGGATATCCTTATAAACAATGACAAGGTACAACAGTTAAAGCCAAGCTGTACCGTATATATACGGGAAATAGATAATATTTCGGTCAACCAACCAATGCTTATTGTCACAATAAGTGAACCCCGAAGTTGAAATTAATTACAGCGGTTGACCACATCTCCAATAGCGCGGTTTTAGTAATTTTAAATCAAAATATTGCTCCAAAAATTATTTGTTTCTCACACATCGAACAGAACCACCAAATCTATCTTTAGCTCCAAATGTTGAAACGCCATTGTCATCATACAGCAACTCATTAACATAGATATATGATGAATTTGTGAAGTATGTTGATGACCAGAACTTGGCCGAATTACTCTCACCGTTAAAGACTCCGCTCTCATTTACAAAACCTCCGGGAAATGCTGAAAATCCGCTGGTATTATCACCATTCCCATTATTCGACCATCCTGTTTTTGATTTCAATTTCTTGCCAGCCAGTGTGCCAAATTGATTAAGCAAAGAAGTCCATTCTGATTGATAGGGTAAATGCCAGCCGGTTGGACAAGCCTCACGTGCTGCCGGCCCATTGTATAACACGCCATATAATTTAAAATTTTCAGTCGCTTTAGCTTCTGATGTCTTTGATCCCTGATAATCGTAAACATAAAAGAAGGATTCAGTATTGGAGCCACTTGCTGATGGACTTACTCTGGGAAGGTAACATAGGTTTTCTGTCATCCAGGTCAGATTTCCTATTGTCTTAAAATTGTACAAATGATTGTCCCGTGAATCAGTGAATTGTCCATTAAAGGCCACTTTTTGCAGCACCAGATTCAACTGTGTTTCAATCTCCTGAAAAACTAAACTTTCCTTCAGTTCAATAAAGTAATAATCGTCCAATGCAGCCTTCCTTGCCAGCAGTGTTCTTTCTCCATGCGGGATATACCAAAGCTGAAAGTAACCTGTAGCGGTTGTTGTACAGGCAAGTTTGCTTTCTGTTCCATCAGGATTCAGAACTACAACTTGTGCATATTCAAGTGGCAGGCCATCCTGATCGGAAATCATGCCGGACAATTTTGTGGAATGATTAACTGAAGAAATTTCTCCTGTCAAGTTCACGGTGCTGTTTGGAGTAACTTCTATGACAGAAGTGTAAGTACTATAATCAAGCTTGGAAATTGTCATAGTATTAACCCCGGAAGGTATAGACAAAATAGAAAAGTAACCATACTGATCTGTTTGAGTGCTTTTATCACCGATAGTCACAGTGGCTTCAGGTATCGGGATGTTGAATTTTGTGAAATAAACATGTCCAAGAAGGTTCCCTGTTTGAGGTTCAGTCAATTGAATCTGAAACTCACTGGTGGCTTCGTTTTTACCGTCCGATACTGCTACAGTCAGAGAATATGTTTTACCAGCACCATCCGTTGGAGACTTCCATTTTACCTGCATCGAATTGGTTGTGGTGGTAAAACTACCTTCCCCGACATTCCACAGGTAATTCAGCAAATCGCCGTCTTCATCTGCGGCAGAGACATTCAACGTGAAAACAGTACCGGCATTCCGTATTTCAGGGCTGCAGGTGATCCCTGTAATAATTGGCTGGTGATTCCGATCACAACCTAATAATAATAGGATGACAAGGGCTGGAACTATTTTTTTCATTCGTAAATAATTTATTGTTTCAAGGTAAATCGGCTTGTACTCATGGAGCCCTCAATTTATTTTCATTGCATTTTGCGAGCTTAGCTCATGAGGGGTTCATGATTCAAAATCTATTGGTCGTTCTTTAAACACCTGGCATAAAAATACCCGTTTAAATTCCCCCACATTAAATTAACTCCATCAAAGTTTCTTTGTATTCCCATGTAAAATTGGGCTTGGTATTCACTCTGAAAGGGTCGCGTAGTGATCGAAAGGAACTGGACTTCCTGATACAATCCAAAAAATCGAACCGATGGGTTACTTGGGGGTTCATAATGGGTACCATAACCGGTATAGCGGGCATTGAATCCCAGACGCCCACCAACCATCATGGCATCTCGCGCCCCGCTTTTTGGTATATTTTCACCCAGTTTTAGCCAGTCTGATCTTGAGGGTATCCGCCAGCCATCGGGACAAATATTCTTACCCGATTCAGTATAGTTGACAGCCCTATCTCCCAGGTAAAGTGCTCCATATAAATCGCACATTCCGTTAGCTTCATCATAACATCTTTGTAACATGGGGATATCCATTTTTGGATTTGTGCGGTAATCGAGGTTGTCGGACATCCACCATTGTTCTCCAATCTTGACTATGCCATAGAAATTACCATCCCTCTTATCCTGAATATATCCCGTTTGATTTTTGTAAGGCGACACCAACATCCTTTTTTTTACTACAGCCCGCTCCCCACCTTCATCTTCAGCTTCCAACGCCACCCAATATTCACCGGGAATACTGAATTGATGGAACAGCGTCTTATCATAGGACCAACCGGTATCCCAATTCCCATCGCCATCAAAATCCCAACGGATCAATAACCGCGAAGGAGGCGTAACATCGTCCAATGAGGGCCAGGCACTCAGGTAAAAATTAGTCGTAATGTTTCCGTAAGGGGTAGAAACCTGAATCTGAGGTATCGGAGGTTTGTTTTCCTTGATAACATAAAACTCTTTGGTAATACTGTTTGACAGGCCAAATTGATCTTTAGCCGTTAAGGTTACTTTTTCCATTCCGGCATTCCAAAAAACGTGCAGGAACTTTGGGTCGGTAAAAGGACCGAAAACAACTTCTGACTTAATATCCCAGGAATAGGAGAATACCCTGCTTGAGTCTATCAGATGGTGGGTACCCGCTGCGTCAAGCAAAAACGTGTCCTTCACCGTACCATCTTTTGATAACCAGGTGAAGTCAACCTTGATTAATGTATCAATCAGGTTAACCGACAAAGTTTTTGTTTCAGTCGCAACTCTGTGTGTAGGATCCATCACGCTAAGCTTGACAGAATAATCTGCTGATTTTGAGAACTTGTGTTTTGCAATTGGACTTGCACTCAGCTCGGTATCCCAAATTCCATTATTCTCAAAATCCCATCTGAATTGAAGGGAGGAAAAGGCATCTTCATCATCGATAGTAGAACTGGCGTCAAATGTGAATTCAGTTAAATAATTGCCTTCCGGCGGATCAATGGTAAAAGCAGCATGTGGGGCCGAATACCCCTGATCGACCTTAATAATTTTATCAAATGCCAAACGCTTTCCGTCTTTAGTCAGGAACTCCATTCTTATTTTATGAGATCCTTTCTGATAGAAACGATAAGACAAGGTTGGGCAAGCTGTAAAAGCTGCATCCCATGCGGAATCGGCATTCATATCCCAGCGGAGAAAGAACTCTTGCTGGTTGGTCGGCAGATTGGGTATATCCACCCTGAAATCGAAGGTCTGCGTTGTCAGGCCGCTATCCGGCTTCATGACCAGCAGAACCTCAGGTTTCCATGCAAATTGATCCTTAAGACAGGAAGGTATCAGAATTGCTATGGCAACCAGCAATAAAAGAAAAATCCGGATAGAATAGCGCCTGGCCATCACTTGAAGTTTAGTTTCTGAATAAAAACCTTGCCTTTCTCAATGTCAACCCAACCACTGGTCCACCAAATACTCAGTTGGCCACCTGGAAATCCTGCATATAAACAGGAATCAGCCTGACATGTGCAGGTAATGCCTGCCTGGTAAAAATACCTGCCCGGCTCCAGGGAAAAAGTGTAGTTGGTTTTGAAATCCGTTACATTGGCTGCACTGCAGAATTGCTTACGATAAAGGCTGTCCATGGTTCTTGCCAGGTTCAGATTTACCCGGTGAAGTCCTTTGTCGGGCAAGGCAATTTTAGGCATCGAAAAATCGAAAACAACCGTGCCAAGATTCGGATTGTAAACGTCTGACCCATTATCGACCGGAATTTCCACCGGATTGCAGGATCCAAAGAATCCTATCAATGTTAATATGAATAATTTCAAATATTTCATATCAGTTTCCTCTGCTATCTTTAAATCCAAGTGAGTGCGTTTTACCACTCTGGGCAAGTTGATCAATGGTTACTTCGGACAAGGCTAAATTGGGCAGGTGCAGCTCGGCCCTGGAGGAGAAAATCCCTATTCCATTATCAATATTTGAATAATCCATTAGGTTCGTGAAATTGTTACCCGTGGCATTGGTTGATTGATAATGAATACCCAAATCCGTGCCACCGGTAATAATGATGAATTCTAACGAAATCACCTCCCGCACGATCGACGGGATAACTGGGATTCGGTTAGCCATGGCTTCAAAAAACGAAAGGCCACCCATGCCATACTCCAGCATTTGAACGGTCTCCAGCTTGTAAATGCCCGGACTTGAATAATCCGCTGTTTTAAACTCCTCCCCTAAATCCGATGAATCCCGATAATGAACACGGAAGACCAATTGATAAACACCGCTAAATTGTCCTGGATACCAGCGGACCGTATACGGTTGTCCTGCTTCAAAATTAATTTTACGGATGGATAGCGGAAATGGATCAACAATCTGGGGCAATCCATTGGCAACGGTTTTGGCAAAAGCCATTTTATCAAGGTCCGGAAAGTAGACATAGAGCTGATAGGTATTTCCAACAACAGGTTTAAATTCTGAAGAATAGACCCTCAGATTGGATACCGGAAAATATCCGGAGTCCTTTGTGATGGTTGTGTCAGGCTGAAACCAGAAAGTTTTTCCTTTTTGACCATTTGCATATTCTTCGATATATACTTGATGTGCAATGCTCCAAACCGTTGAATCGGAGACCGGAGGATGATCGGGACTGATTGTTCCATCCATGAATGACCTGCCGATTCTAACGTATTGAATATCGCTGGTGGGATCAAGCAGACTATACACAATTGGAACGGGTGAACCATTGGTATAAAGATCTACATCCTCATTGCAGGCAGTGAAGAATAAGATTAACAATAGTTTAATGAATTTAGCAATATTTGAAAGCATCCTAAATATACGTCTTAACGTTGGATTAAATTAATAAAATATTGTTCGTAAAATCCTTAAAGTTAACCTTGAATACTCATAATAACAAATGAAATTTATAAGAAATTGAGCTTCCTTAGTTAGCTGTTGCTCAATTCAAAGTACCTCAAATACCAAATTGACCAATACTTATACTGCGAACTTGATCAAATCAAAAATAATTAACTATACGCCCAAAATTTAAATAAGGTTCTTGCATTGCTAAGCCTCAAGGTAAAGCCATTTGATCTTTGCATTTCAATCTTGAAAGCTTGTTAATTCCCGAATATGCGGTTTCATTTTGTTAAATATTTTTTTCACATTCTGTAATTCTTTCGATAATCAAAATTTTTATATTTTTTTTCGCAATAAAGGATAAATTTATTAATGTTAAAAATTGTCCTGAATCAACTCGATAATAATCACATAGCTTTACAAAGATCAATAGGCTAGGGCAACTTCTAAAATTCTCAATATTACTAACATCACATCCAATATCAAATCTAACTTGTTCTTGAGTTTTATTTCTATACTCGCGAACTGCCCTTAATGCCATGCATATGGTTCCTTGAAAATTCAAATAACTTCCTTTCATAATGTGGATTGCATCAAGAACGAAGACAATATTTAAAATAATATTGGACTCTAACTATTAATCTAAATTAGTTTTCAGTAAGGAGGATTGAGTTGTAACTACAAATGGATATTGATTTTGATCATTTATCAATGCTTCGCTCTCCAAGTCACAGGCTGTAATTGTCAAGCTACTTAACCAATACCATTCGTTAATGGTTGTGTTAAAAATAAAGAGAGATTTTGAATTATGCAATTACATATTTGTAATTGACTGAATTTTTCAATTGGCAGAATTAGCAAAACTATTACCTTAACGTGGCATTTATTGTAAGAAAATAACACAAGCTCACCATGAAACGTTTCCTTCCCCTTTTGTTCGTTATTGCACTGGTACTCCTTGGTACGTCTTGCCAGCAGCGTTCCGACAGTGTGGTCGGCGGTGCGATATTGTCTGATCTGATACGGCCGATCGATGGCCGCAGCATGCGGGCCACCTCGACCAAGACCGATTCGCTCGGAAAACCGATCGCCCATAATGCCGATAATTCCAGGGTGCTGCCGGGAAAAAGCAAGGTGGTGCTGGATGTGAAGGGTCCGGGGGTGCTCACTCACATGTGGTATACCTTTCTCGGACCGGGCAAGCACCCGTGGGCCATCAACGGCTCGGCCACCCATCAGGAGATGCTGATCAGGATTTATTATGATGGCCATGAAAGTCCTGATATTGAGGTGCCGTTCGGCGATTTCTTTGCCAACTGCTTTGGCAGGCGGACGGAGGTGATTAGTCTGCCGGTGATCGTGGAAGATGCCGATTCATACAATTCTTTCTGGCCGATGCCCTTCCGGAAATCCATCAAAATAGAGATTGTTAATCAAAGCAAAGAGAAGAATATCAATTTGTTGTATTACAATATCGATTGGATAAAGAAAGATAGGCTGCCGGCAGAAACGCCCTATTTCTATGCTTACTATCGCCAGGAATATCCCACAAAACCCGGGGGCGATTATATGATTCTGGAGACCGAAGGCAAGGGACATTATGTGGGTACCGTACTGGCAGTGCGCACCCGAAGCCCGGCATGGTTTGGCGAGGGTGATGAGAAAATTTATATCGATGGCGAGAAGGATGCATCGATCTGGGGAACAGGCACCGAGGATTACTTCTTATCGGCCTGGGGACTGAAAAGCGGAGTGAATACGCCCTATTTCGGGACTGCCTATTTCGACCAGTGGGGGATTGTTGGCGGTCACACTTCGGCATTCCGCTGGCACCTCGCCGATCCTATCGTGTTTAGTAATAAGATCAGGGTCACGATTGAGCATTACGGGTGGATTTCACCCGATGAGAATATCGAGCGGCGGGCGCACAGCTGGAACGAGCGGGAAGATGATTTTTCAAGCGTGGCCTTCTGGTATCAGACTGGAATCCCTACGTGCAAGCGGGAGACCCCAACCGCTGAGGAGCGCATTTTACCCAATCTCGATGTGATTATTCCGGCCAAGGAGGTGATCGCTGGTAAATCATTCAAAGGTGGCAACTGTTCAGTGCAGGAAGATCTGGAATTCTACATGAAGGGACAGCTGCTTTTCACGCCGGCTAATGATCAGGCATCGATCGATATCCCGTTTACCATAACAGAAAAGAAGCCAACCCGTTTATTGCTGGCGGTAACAAAAGCTCCGGATTACGGTATCTGGCAAGCTTATCTGAATGGAATCAAAATCGGCAGTCCGTTCAACGGCTACGATGCCACCGTGCGCGATTGGGAGCACCATTTACTGGATTTCTGGCCTGAGCCGGGAAACTATACCCTGCAGCTGCGATATGTAGGCAAAGACCAGCGTTCCACCGGCAAAATGCTCGGGATTGAATCGGTGAGGTTGCGTGAACGGCGGCCGAGGGTAACCGGGTTTGCGTTCAACAAGGACCAGGATTGGAAGAAGAATCCGATATTATACGAATAGTTCCTGCTATTTCAATCCGTTTAAGAACTCGGTAATCACAAAGATATCCTGTTCAGGCTCATCCTGCATGGTGAGATGGCCTGCGTTAGTGATCATACGAAACTGGGATCCGGGTATCAGGCTTTGATAATACTGAACCGTTACCGGCCGGGCCTCATCAAATTCTCCGCAGATAAAGAGCGAAGGGGCTTTTACCTCATGAAGGCGTCCGGTGATATCATAATCCTTCAAGGTACCGGTTGCCTTAAACTCGCTCGGTCCCCACATAGTTTTATAGACATTGTCCCCAATATTTGAAAAAGTACTGTCCATATCGGCTCCCCAGGGAAGCTTACGGGCAACGAAATGCTCAAAATAAATCGTTATGGCGTTCTGATAATCCTGGGATTCATACGTCTCATTTTGCTCATTAATCCTGATGATTTCCTGAACAGAGTCCGGCAAAGTGGCAACAAGCAATCGGGTATCAGCCAGCCACATTGGGATGCTTAAGGCGGGACTGGAAAGGATCATCGCCTCAATATTGCCAGGATATTTCAGGTAGTATTCCATACCCAGAATGGTTCCCCACGACTGACCATATAGATAGAATTTATTAATTCCCAATGCTTTTCGAACGGATTCCACTTGTTCTACAAAGCATTCAATCGTTAGCAGGCTGTCATTAGTGATCCGGTCAGACCGGCCGCAACCCAGCTGATCAAAGAAGATAACAGGCCTGTCTTTACTGAGCGCCTGTAAGGGATTAAGATAAAAACCAGGAACACCCGGACCACCGTGCAATAGAAGAAGGGGCGTTCCTCTGCCCTCACCCGTAATCCGGTACCAGATTTTTCCACCAGCCACATTGATAAACCCCTCGCCGGGAACAAGCTTTGGATTTTTTTCGCAAGCAGAAAAAAGTGAAAAGATTAATGCGAGGCCCAAAAGCCTTAAATTCCAGATTGATGAAGTTCCAAAAAGCGGCATCATGATACTATCATTTAATATTATCAAAGGTGCCTCTTTATAATTACTTTGGCAACTATTCGGGGCGCAAGGGATGAGGGGGAATACGTGAAAGCAGGTACCTGAACAGCCAATCTTTATCTGGAAAATCGTATTCTGTAATTGGTTTGATTTTTCTCTCCGGATTTTTCGAAGAAATTCAGATCAACACCCTTTTTGATGTCCCTGCTTGCTGTTGCGCTGGAGATATCTTTAAAGACATTCATATAATCCTTTCTCGAAAATTCATCTTTTGTGACCGAAACAAAGTATTCAATACGGTCAATATCAGACAGAATCCGGCTATTAAAATTCAATAACTCAATTAAGGAATCCTCTATGACCTTTAACATATATTCGATAAATGCAGTCGAATTTCCGGCATTATCGCTGGCAGATAAGGCACGGTAGTAATCGTCCTGCGTTTTGATGATCATGGCCTCTACCGGCAGAAATTCAAAAACAGGGTTCGCCATACGGAGGATAATTGTCTGCCAAAGCCTGCCCATCCTGCCGTTTCCATCCAAAAAAGGATGGATGAATTCCATTTCATAATAGAAAACGCAACTCTTGACGAGTGGTAGTTCATCACCGATCTTTAAATAGGAGAAGAGGTCGTTCATCAGGTACGGAACATTCTCAGCCGGCGGCGCCAAATGTGCGACCTCCGGGCCCTGATAAATCCCCACTCCCTGGTTCCGGTATTTTCCCGGATTATCTATCAATCCGTGCAGCAGTAATTTATGGGCTTTCAGGAATGATTTTGATGAAAACGGATCAAAAACCGAGAGGTCGTCATAGACTTTCAAGGCATTAATGACTTCCTGAATATCTTTCTTCGGCCCCAGGACTCTCTTATTATCGATGATTGCCGTAACCTGTTCCTGCGTGAGGGTATTTCCTTCAATTTTTAAAGAGGAGTGTATGGTCCTGATCTTATTCTGCTTCCGCAGTTGGGGTTCCGGCCGGCTCAGATAGTTAGCATTCACCTCGCCGATCTTCTCGGAAATGGAGGATACTCTCTTTAAAATCAGCGAGGTGATACTATATGGCGGATTCATGATACTATCATTTGATACTATCAAAGATAGCGCAAAAGAATTAGTTTGGCAACTGGTTGGGTGCCGGTTCAGTACCGCATTGTTTTGATCCACCTCACCCCCCCGACCCCCTCTCCCGCGCTCACTGCGCTGACGCTCCACTCACGGGAGAGGGGGGGGGTAGCGACTGCGTAATGACTGAGTTGATTCCACCCCCCCAGACTCAAGTCTGGGGTTAGTCAGAGAGGAAGCGGGTTCTCTGGATAACCCCAGGGTTCAGCCTGGGGCGGGAGCATGCCTACAAGTTACGTCAAGCCAGAGCTATCTCCCCTCTCCCGTGAACGGAGCGATAGCGCAGTGAGCGCGGGAGAGGGGCCGGGGGTGAGGTGGATCAGTGACAACCGCCATGCAGGGGCCGGGGGTGAGGTGGATCGCGTGAAAACAGGTCCCTGAACAGGAATCTCTCAGTACCGCGCCTTCTTAATTATTCCAATCGCCGATGCCGGCCTTGACTCGGGCTGCCGTGATTCCGGGCGCCGGGTTTCAGGTCTGCGGGATTCAGGACGGCGGAATTGCTGTTTAGGGGGTTTTACGGCATCGTGGTCCATCAACGGAAAAGGGTGATTATCGTTGACCGGAATCCGAATCTGGATGAGTTTTTCGATATCCTTTAGCAAAGGCTTTTCTGTAGCATCACAGAAGGTATACGCTGTTCCGCTTGCCCCTGCCCTGCCCGTGCGGCCGATGCGGTGCACGTAGGTTTCGGGAACCTCCGGGAGTTCAAAATTGATTACATATTCCATATCGTCCACGTCGATTCCGCGTGCGGCAATGTCGGTGGCAACCAATACTCTGGTACTTTTATCTTTAAAATTGGCAAGTGCTTTCTGACGGGCATTCTGGCCTTTATTTCCGTGAATGGCTTCGGCCTTGATATCGTAACGCAGAAGCACTTTGACTACTTTGTCGGCTCCGTGCTTGGTGCGGGTAAATACCAGTGCTGTCCTGATATTCTTATCCTGCAGGATATCTACCAGCAACGCATTTTTATTGCCTTTATCCACGAAATAAACCGACTGCTGAACGGTATCAACCGTGGTGGCCGACGGGGTTACCATCACCTTCGACGGATTGTGCAGAATAGTGGCTGCAAGTTTGATGATTTCCGGCGGCATCGTAGCAGAGAAAAAGAGCGACTGCCTTTTGACCGGCAATGCGGCAAGCAGTTTTTTAACATCGTGAATGAAGCCCATATCGAGCATGCGATCGGCTTCGTCCAGAACAAATATCTCGATATCTTTCAGTGATATATATCCCTGATTCATCAGGTCGAGCAACCGGCCCGGTGTGGCGATCAGTACATCCACCCCGCGCTGCAGAATGGTGGTTTGCGGGCCCTGAGCCACTCCGCCGAAAACTACGGTGGAGTTTAAGCCGGTATATTTTCCATAAGCTTTAAAGCTTTCGTCAATCTGAATGGCGAGCTCACGGGTTGGAGTCACGATAAGGCTCCTGATTTTTCTCCGCTTCTCGTTTGAATGGCCTGCGCTAAGGAGCTGCAGGATAGGAACCGCAAAAGCGGCGGTTTTCCCGGTGCCGGTCTGTGCACATCCGAGTAAATCGGTTCCCTGTAATACGATTGGTATTGCCTGTTCCTGAACCGGAGTCGGGTTAGTATAACCTTCCTCTTCCAATGCCCGGAGAATAGGATCAATAATGTTTAATGAATGAAATTCCATGAAAAAATATTAGTAAAAAATAAAAAATGTGTAACAAGTGAGAATAAAAAAAGATGTGACAGTCTGATTTCAGCGGTCCTCTTCATCAAGAAGCTTAGTGGTCCTCTTGATAAATTTTAAAAATAAATAAATAACGCCGCTGAAAATGGTTGCATAAAATAGCCAGTTAAGGCTGAGAATTTTATCGCCATTAATTAAATTCTGGAGGCATTGAAAAATAAAAAACACTAAGAAAATGGCAAAAAAACCATTTTTTTCTTTTTTCAATATTTTTTTCCAGCTAAAAGTCAATTTCGGAGCCTGATGATTTTTAAATGATGGAATAAATGCCGGAGTTTTTTTTGCCCAATCCAGATAAATATTTCCGAATTTTCTAATTAAAAAACTCTCCTCCGCATACATGATCCGTTCATAATATACCCAGTAGAGAAAAATAAACGAAACAATAAACCATACATTTTCGGTGAGGAGGGCAACGCCCAGCCACATGAAGAAATTACCCAGGTAAAGCGGATGCCTCACCCGCGAATAAATTCCGGTGGTATTCAATTCATCTGCCAGCTGTCCGTCGGTATTCCTGCCAGAGGTGTTTTTCGGCGTATGGCCAACCGCATAAACACGAATTCCCAGACCAGCAATACTGATGAAAAGGGCGAAAAAACGGTATATTTCCTTGATTTCCGGATCCTGAAAGCCAGTCTTTTGTAACAGGGTCTGAACCAGTGCTCCAAGGCCGGCAATTAGAAAGACAAGCGGTAGTATCCCTCTGTATTTAAAAAGAAAATTGCCCTGATTCTCAAACTCTTCGCGTAATGCCATCGACCCGTAATAAGCTGCAAAGATAGACTTTATCGAGGAATAAGCAAATGGGGCTCTCAGAAGTGAGGAGATTCCAATTCAGAATTCCGGTTAATGAAGTAATAGATTCCAATTCAGAATTCCGAGTTCCGAATTAATAGTATAAAGTGTTCATGAAGTAATTCCAACTTCATGGTGACCTGGATCTTATACTTCGGAACTCGGAATTCTGAATTGGAATCTCGACCTTTTACCTTTCAACCTTGTTTTTCTTTAGATTGGAGTGATACTAAAGCGTCATCTGGTGCACCCCCGATCCCAATTGCATCACCTTGCCACCTTCAAGCTTCAGTGTGGCGGTGCTGTTTGCCGGAATGGTTATGGAGTAATTTACCTTGTCGCCCTCGCGTTTCCACGATGATACAATTTCGCCGTAGGGTCCGGTGTGACGGGCCTCGAACTGGTCGAGCCCTTTTACAAAATGGGGTTCGAGCAGCACGTTTTTGAAGCCGGGCTTGTCCGGATCAGGCTTGATGCCCCCGAGGCCTTTGTAGAACCAGGCACCTATCTCACCGAACATAATGTGGTTACGTGAAATATCGGTATTGGTTTTCAGCGGCCAGTTTTCCTGTAAGGTGGTGGCGCCATTGGCGACCCAGTAACCCCAGGACGGGAAGGTGTTATCCGAAGCCAGCGCATAGGCCAGATCGGCATATCCGTTCTCGCTCAGAGCATTGAGAATAGCTTTGGTCCCGAGCAGACCCACATCGATATGGTTATTATCGGCAATAATGCGGTTCTTCAGGTTTTCGGCAACCTTTGACTTCAAATCCTCAGGCACGATACCCCAGAAAAGCGCTGTGCTGAGTTCGGTCTGAAAGCCCTCCCCGTAGATCCCTGTCTCGCGATTGAGGTATTTTGCATTAATCGAGTCCCTGATCAATTTCGACAGATCCAGGTACTTTTTCTGGTCATCCGTTTTGCCCATCAGCTTAGCTGTTTTCGAGAGAATGAGCGCATCTGTATAATAATAAATCGATGAGGTAAATTCCTTTGGCGTAACTGATTTCACCGGGATCCAGTCGCCCAGGCCCCAGTCGGTGAGGCCACCCTTGCTGATTGATGTGATGTGATCAACATATAGCTTGATATTATCATAGCAATCCGTCAGCAGACGGGTATCGCCATAAAAAAGATAGACATTCCAGGGGATGATGGCGATGGTGCTGGTCCAGTCGGGACCGTTGCCCCAGCTGTAGCCCCAGCCGGCGGTGGGCACGATGGAAGGCAGCACGCCATTGGGTTTCTGCTCATCGCGATGGTCGGCCAGCCACTTTTCGTATACCGTGATGGCATCAAAACTGTACAAACCGGTTTCCACGGCAATCTGTGCGTCGCCGGTCCAGCCGTTCTTTTCGCGCTGCGGGCAATCGGTCGGATATCCGAATAAATTAGACAGATAGGAGGCATTTGTAGCGGCCCATATCTTGTTAACCAAAGGATTTGAGCTTGTAATGCTCCCAACCACGGGAACATCGCTGTGCATGAAATATCCGGTCAGGTTCTTTTCTGTTAGCTCGATAGGCTTATCGCTGGTAACCTCAACATATTGAAAGCCTTTGTAGTTAAAACGCGGACTGAACGACTCCTCGCCCTCTCCTTTGAGGATAAAAATATCGGTGGCAAACGGATCCGAATCGCCAACCGGCCGGTAATGAACGTTGATGTTCGACTGATCGGTCCTACCCAGGCTATCGAGCATTTCAGCATGTTTCAGACGGATTACGGTCCCTTTTTCGCCTTTTACGGTGAGACGGCTTATTCCGGCAATATTCCTTCCAAGGTCGAAAACATAACTCTGGCTATTGAATTTTTTAATGCTTTTTGCAGGGATTTCTGTTACCGCACGGATAGGCTGAACGGCCTGAGCAGCAATATTCTGCGATGGCCTCTGGGTGATGGTTGCCGGCTTCCATGCAACATCTTTGAATCCGGGGGTATCCCAGCCGGACTGTTCCAGACGGGCATCGTAATGTTCAGCAGTATATATGCTGTTGAAAATGACCGGGCCGATGGAGGTTTTCCAATCGGCATCGGTGGCGATAATTTCCTCACGGCCATCGGCATAAGTGATGCGGAGGTTCATGATAAACCGGGGCCGGTTGCGCCAGTGGGCCTTATGAAAATCCCAGACGGCCGTTGACTGATGGTTGTACCAGCCATTTCCGAGTATTACGCCGATGGCCACGGTCTCGGTTTTTAGGAGCGAAGTCACATCGAAAGTCACGTAAAGGTTTCGCTTATCAAAACGGGTATAGAGCGGATCGAGCAGGTGATTGCCCACTTTCTTGCCATTGATCGATAATTCGAACAGTCCGGCGGCGGTGATATAGGCACGGGCCGATTTGATCTTGCCTGTTGGCTTGAATTCTCTTCTGAAATAAGGAGCCGGTTTAAAGTCAATATCATTGGCATCGGTGATCCAGGATCCCTGCCAGTTCTTAGTTTCCATCATGCCGGTCTCGAAGCTGGCGACTGGCGATCGCTTACTTTTCTTGCCCTTTTGGTCCCACACCTGTACGTTCCAGTAATATTTAGTAAAAGGCACCAGTGGAATTTTTTTCCGATAAGCTACCTGCATCTGGCTGCCAGAGACTTTCCCGCTATTCCAGATTTTGCCCTTTCCTTTTGCTACTGCGGTGGAATCAATATCCATCGTGATCTTGTAGCTCGATTGCAAGGCGCCCTGACGGGTATCGTTCAACATCCATTTGAACCGTGGAGCTGTGGCGTCGATCCCAATCGGATTTACCAGGTTTTCGACAGTTAAATTGATTGGAGCAGCTTTCTGGGCAATGGATTGCTGAGGCAAAAATCCCAGCAGTATCAGCGGTAATAGGGCAAGAAATTTCATTCTGAATAAATTTTGATAAAGGTGGGGAAAATCCTAATGCACGCTAATGAATTGATCGAGTTCCTGATGCCACTGATCAGGCTCCCAGGTGCCAGGATGTGTTTCTTCGCCAAAGAGCAGATCGACCAGGTAATGCGGGCGTTTGCCGCCGATGTGGACTGACTTGATGCAGGAAATGCAATAGACCACTACGTCCTCATGCGGCATTTCACCGGTCCGTTTGCGCATCTGATTCTTTACTTCTTCCACTGGGATAGCCCCATAAAAACTATCACCGCAGCAGGTACTCCGGGTGCCGGTTTTTGCGGGTTCGATCAGGTTGATATTCATCCGTCTGAGCAGCGTGCGGATAGCCTTATGAACGGCAACTTTTTCGCGCGTTGGACAGGCATCGAGGATCGACATGGTACGGCCGCCATAATCGGGGAACGGGAAAAAATCAGAAACGGCGAGAATTTCCCAAAGTGAAATTGTTGTTGTATTCTGATAATCATTACTGTATCGTTTATCGCATCCCGGGCAGATATTGATGACCTCGGTAACCGAATCCACTTGCGGCTCATGCTTGCAGCAGGTGAGCAGGTCATCCATTTTTCCCAGATTTTCGCTGAGCATCGCATTCAATTTATCAGCCAGATGGGGCTTATACATCAGCAGGGCACAGCCGGGAGCGAAAATTATTTGCATACTAATTGACGAATAGTTATTCGGCAAAGATGAGGAAAAAGGAAAACTTTGGCTCGAAAAAAAATCAGTTCAGCGTAAAGGACGTTTATGCGGAGGATTCCGGTTTATTGAAGGTTGAAATTCCAATTCAGAATTCCGAATTCCGAGGGAGGAGTTTCAAGTATTCATGAAGTAAATATTAAAAACATTGTTATATTTGCAACTGAATTATAGTTGCAATATGAGCCGTAAGGAAAAGCTAATTTTACGCTTACTATCAAAACCCAAGGACTTCAGGTACTCCGAATTGGTGAGCCTGCTTAGATCTTTAGGTTATCAGGAAATCCGGACGGGAAGCACTTCAGGTTCTCGTGTTGCATTCTGCCATTCAAAAACCAATCATATAATCCGATTACATCGACCGCATCCGGGCAAAATTTTGAAAATGTATCAAGTAGAAATGATTATTGAGGCACTCATAATGAAGGAGTTAATATGAAAGACCTGATTAAATACAAAAAATATCTTGGCACTGTTCATTTCAGTGCTGAAGATGAAGTTTTCTATGGAAAGATTGAAGGAGTGGATGATCTTGTATCTTTTGAAGGGAAAACGGTTGAAGAGCTTAAACAGGCATTTATCGAGGCTGTTGAGGATTATGAAGAACTTTGTGTACAAACCGGCAAGTCAGGAGAAAAGTCTTATAAAGGGAGTTTCAATGTAAGGATTGCACCAGAACTACACAGGCAGGCAGCACGAATATCGATGGAACTTGGCATCTCCCTCAACCAGTTGATTGAAAAAGCTATACGCGAAATGGTCAGTAATGCGCACTGATTTATTGCGCGAAAGGTCTGATCTAGAATGATTTTCCGAATGTCTCGTTGATCTTCACAGTGCGATAATCGAATATCTTCTCTAGCAGGCCCTTGATAAAAAGGGCATTGGCTATTGAACCGAGTGGCCCGAAGGGAGGCTGATAGCTGACAATATCACGCATCCGGACTCCGCCGGGAATCGCTTCGAGAATATGCTGATGGTGCCACAATTTATAGGGCCCGATGCGCTGCTCATCGACAAAATACGACAAGTCTTTTACGTGGGTGATCTCTGTTACCCAAAGAGTTTTGATACCTAATACCGGCTTTACATGATAGCTGATAATCATTCCCGGGGTACATTTTTTCGGGCAGATTTTTCGTGAGTATATCAAACCCCATAAAATCCGGTGTGATATGTTTCAGGTTCCGCGGCGATGATATAAAGTCCCACACCTGCTCAATAGTGGCAGGAATTTGAAGGGAAGCTTCGAGAGTGAATAGGGGCATAATTTTGGGATTTTAATTTTTCAGGGTAACATGATGATAAATTTTAAGCATAGCGTTTGCTGAATGCGGTGGGCGGGGCGAACGTACTACTGGTAAATGCAATTGTATGGGACGAGATCCCGTTTTCGTAGTGCCGTGGTAAGGGACGGGGTCCCCG
>CAILAQ010000484.1 GCA_903832165.1 uncultured Bacteroidota bacterium
CCCTGTATTAAATATTTCCGGGTTCTTTGCAGGCAATATCAAGGCGCCATAACCTCCCATCGAAAACCCCATTACTGCGCGGTGCTGAGCATCCCTGACTGTGCGAAACAAGGAATCAATATAGGGAACCAGCTCCCTCGTAAACATATCCATGTAAGGAAAACTTCCATTGTAACGATTCACCCAATAGGTATTGAATCCCCGGGGCATCACATAAATCATCGGAGTAGTCTCAGATTCGTACAGATCAACGTAATAGTTAATCAGACCCCACTGATACCAGGCCGATTCATCATCACCAAAACCATGGAGCAGATAGACAACAGGGTAAGATGATTTTGATTTGTCATAATCTTTGGGCAGCAGAACGGCATAGTTTAAGGTCCGGTTCAGGAGGTGACTTTGAAATGTTTGTTCCTTCAAAAGGCGCACAAAGGGTGTTGTATCATCAGGCGGAGGGGTATCCGGCTTACATCCGCAACATACCGTGAGTAACGGAATCAGTCCGAACATTAAAAACCAGTTATATATAGCTCCCCTCTTTTCCATCCTTATTTTAACGTTGATGCATTTTCAGGATTAGCAACCTGTACCGGAGTATCAGCGTAAACCACATATGATTAGAGGGTAATCCTGAAATCAGGATTCGGATTCACCCATTTTATTTCCAGTTTATGATCGCCATTTTTCAACAGGTACTTATGGTAGATATCATACTTGCGAACAATGTAGTCATAGGGCATGCGCACCTGTTCTGTCTTTGCGCCATCAATATAAACATCCAGCAATGCAACAAAATCACTTGTTGCCACACCGCACTGACTTTTAACATTCCCAAGAACCACTATCCCGTTACCGGCAAAATCAATCTTGATGCTTTCATCGAGAAAGTCCTTACGAACCAGCAATTCCTTTGCCGGATACATTCCCTCGAATGATTGCTCAAAGCGAAGAGTCTGAGGATTCTGAACCTTGATGGTGATGACACCATTGTTATTCCTGCCGCCATTTTTATTGATAAGTTCAGTGGCATGCTTGAAACTCAGGTCATAAATCTGATTCAGGCTCAGATCTGAAAAAGGAAATTTCAGATCCTGGACTTTTTCTATGGCCGGTTTCCAATAGGACGGTATTTTATCATAGCCGATAATAACACCCAGAATACCGGCAGCAGTCGCCGGGTTGCAGTCAGAATCCTGTCCGCAGCGAGTGGCAATATCCATGGTTTTATAAAAATCCTTTTCACCATAAAGAAGCCCCATAACCACATAGGCGGCATTAACGCTGGCATCGATATTGAACGAATTGAAAACTCCCTCAGGGCATCCTTTTTCCGAGGTGTGTTTCTCTTCAAATTCAAACCAGCACTGCTTCCAGTCGGCCGGATATTCCTTATGCCACTTGATAACATCAGCTATCGCCTGATAAAATTTACTTTTCTCAGGAATTGGCCGGAGTCCCTGCTTAACAATTACTTCAATATCGTCCGATATAAAAGCAGTGGCGTACATTGACGCCATAAAAACACCACCATACCAGCCGTCACCAAAATTCATAATATGCCCGGTTCGATCACAAATTTCGGCTGCCGTATTGATCATTCCGGGCGACATCATCCCGGCAAAATCAGCTTCAATCTGAAAATCGATATCATCAGCATGCGGATTATTCATCCAGTATCCTGAGGCAGGAGGCATGATCCCGTTAAGAATATTATACCGTGCGGCCTGGTTGGCATGCCAGAGCTTATAATCATCGTGGGCAAATGAGAGCGCGAAGGAGTCTGCAGGGGCATCCAGACCCACCCTTTCCAATACTTCAATAAATGTCAGATCCATGTACACATCATCATACAAACCAGGATCAGCTTCAAAAATATCCTTGATATAATCATCGTACCAAACCATCGGCTGATAATCCTGGATCATTGTGCCTTTGAATTTAAACTCTGTGGGTCCGCCAAAAGTGCAACCGATAGTCTGACCTGCCCAGCCGCCTTTTATCTTGTCTTTCATGGCACTGGCGGTTATTGTTGCATTTTCAGGCAGGTCTGATTCCTTGTGGTTAGCGCTGCACGCCGCCATCAGTATCAATACACAACCTAAAAAATAATTCAGCACGTATTTCATTTCGATATTTGTTGAGGCAAATTGCTTTCCGGCCTGGTTTCAGAATATATCATGATATCATTTATCCTGATCTCATAATCAGGAGTTGAGTTCGTCCATTTAAGCCTGACATTGTGTTTTCCTTCCGGCAGCTGATATTTCCAGGCCGGCTCAAGTCGCCGGGAACTGTTCTTCATTGGTAGTTTGACCGTTTCATCCA
>CAILAQ010000485.1 GCA_903832165.1 uncultured Bacteroidota bacterium
GACTTTATCAATCATTTTTAGCGGAAAGTCCGAAAGCAAAAAAGAATCCGGCGCTGACTATTCTGACAACCGGCAAGGATTACGTTAAGCTATCCAGGCTTCCGGAACTCACCGGCTTGCCACTTCAATGGATCCCGGCCCCGCCGCCGGTGGACACTGCAGAGAAAAATGAAATATTAAAAAAAATCAACAAATATGTGGAAAAAGCTCTCGGAAACAGCTGATTACCTGCTCAGCCGCACCAGCATCAGACCGGAAACGGGCATCGTGCTCGGCACGGGTCTGGGCAACCTGATAAACGACATATCAATTACCGATACCATCCCTTACACCGAGATTCCGAACTTTCCGGAAACAACAGTGGAAGGTCATCAGGGCAACCTGATCTTCGGTCATCTGGCCGGTAAACCCGTTGTCGCCATGCAGGGCCGGTTCCATTACTATGAGGGTTTTTCGATGGTTGAAACGGTTTTCCCTTTACGTGTTCTCAAGCTCATGGGTATCCGCCAGGCCTTTCTTTCGAATGCTGCAGGCGGTATCAATCCAGATTATCAGGTGGGTGAAATTATGGTGATCCACGATCATATCAACTTCTTTCCTGATAGTCCTTTACGCGGGAAAAATATCGATGAGCTGGGCCCACGGTTCCCGGATATGAGTGAGCCATACGATAAAAGCCTGATCCGGATAGCCCATTCCGTGGCATCAAAAACAGGCATCAGGCTGCACGAAGGTATCTACCTGGGAAATCCGGGTCCGAGTTTCGAAACCCCCGCTGAATATACCCATTACCGGATGATCGGGGCTGATGCTATCGGCATGTCGACCATCCCCGAAGTTCTTGCAGCCAGACATATGAGTTTACCTGTATTTGCAGTTTCTGTCGTCACTAACGTTGCTATTCCGGGGAATTTTTCCGAAAATACCCATGAGGATGTGCAGATTGCCGCCAACCGGGCAGCTGCCGACATGGCCAGGCTCTTTAAAGGAGTAGTCATTGAATCACCTTATCTGAGTTGAGCATGTCCGACAATCTGAAATACAACCGAATCTGCGTTTACTGCGCATCCAGCAACAAGACTCCGGAAAAATACCTGGAGCATGGCCGTGAGTTTGCAAGGATATTAGCTGAAAACCATATCGACCTGGTCTTCGGCGGAAGTAAAAGTGGCCTCATGGGCGTCATGGCCGATGAAATGCACAGGTTTGGCGGCCGGACAGTAGGAATCATGCCCCGCTTCATGAAGGAGGTAGAATGGCATCATGAAGAGCTCAGCGAGATGATCACCACCGAAACCATGGCTGAACGCAAGGAAGCCATGATTCACGAAGTAGATGCCGTTATCACCTTCCCCGGCGGGTGCGGAACCATGGAGGAATTTATGGAAACCCTCAGTCTGAAGCGCCTTGGCCTGTTCCCGAAACCGATGATCGTTCTCAACAGCTATGGCTATTATGATCCGCTTGTCGCACTGCTCGATGCGATGCTGGAAAACCATTTCCTCGGACCAAAGCACCGCGAAATGTGGACCGTTGTCAGTTCACCGGCAGAGATTCTGCCAGCCATCGCAGCCACCGGAACCTGGGATGCTGAGGCACGTTCCTTCGCGCTGGTTCAGTAGTTGCGAAGCACGGCACAGGCTCTTTTCCACCGGCCCTTCTTACCAGTAGGATGAAAGTAATCGACTACAACCAGATAGATCCCATCAGTTACAATTCGTTGTCCGGTATCCAGTCCGTCCCAGATGATAGTTCCTTCAGCTCCTGCCATCCCAAATGGAAAGATTTCCTTTACAGGCAATCCCTGGCTCGTGACAATATTCACCCTGACAAACCAGCCCGGCTCATCGAACCGGTAGCGGACAGCCACCTGAATGGGACCATTCAAATTTGTGGAATAACCGACTGTAGGATCCAGATAGAATTGTTGTTCTGAGTCAGGTGCAGGTCCGGAAGCCGCTGAATTTTCAGCTCCCGGAGTGCAAAAACCCGAGGCAGCCGAGGCGGAGAGCCAGTTTTCCCTAATGCATCCAGAGGTTTGAGAATCGATCCGCTCAAGGGAGACTCCCTTTGTTTCATCGAGATAAGCATAGTGCCAATCCGGAGAATAAACCACCCTGTCCAGCACCCCTTGACTCCCATCCATCAGGATCAGCATGGATTCCTCATTGGTGAGCGAGGGCATGTCAGATCGGCCGGCAGTGACAGCCGCATCAGCATCGGGCCAGGCTTTGCTGAAAATTCGGGCATCCGCAGTAAAAACAGCGTAACCTCCCGGAAACAGCCAGTAGGAATGATCCTGCTGATCGGAAAAGGCAATGATATTCCCGCTTATATCGGCACGGGCCAGGATAAGATCGCCCAGTTCAATTACTTTTTGAGACCGGTTATATACCTCCACAAATTCTTCCTGACCGGCCAGCGGATCGAACATCACCTCCGAAATGACCAGGTCGGCCGAGTCGGGCTCCGAGGGAAATCCAAGTAAAACAGGACGAAAAACTGCATTGCGGCCGGAACAATCTTTAACGGTGCCTTTCATTTCCAGTGTGTAAACGATTTCCGGATCCAAACCTGCCGGAAGCTGAAAAAAGAGACCGGGAAAACCGTATACCGGAGGAGCCGCCGCGGTGGCAATGATCTCCCCGGGCATCAGGGTACAGGAATA
>CAILAQ010000486.1 GCA_903832165.1 uncultured Bacteroidota bacterium
ATACACCATTAATAGAAACAAAACTGGATCAGTATTTTAAGCAAATCGCACCTCCTGTGGTAGACAGCATTATACCGTGTGCCAACCGGCTTATTGAAAAATCAAGAAATGGCAAAAATATGTACCAATTCGTGGTTCAGTATCTTTTTAATCTTTATTCCCAACCCGAAATAATGGGCACTGATGCTGTTTATGTATATCTGGCTGAAAAATACTACATGACAGGCCAGACTCCCTGGATCGATTCAGCAAACCTTCGCGGAATAGTTTCACGGGTAAGTGAACTAAAGCCATTGTTAATTGGCAAAGCGGCTCCGGAATTGACAGGTTTGATGACGCCCCTTGATCAGCCGTTTGATCTAAAAAATGCTAAAGCAAAGTTCCTGGTTCTTTACTTCTGGAGTCCTGATTGTGGATTTTGCAAGGAAAGCACTCCGAAATTCATCGCGCAATACCCTGAACTTAAGCAACTGGGCGTTGAAATTATCGCAATAAATACCAGAATCGAAAAGGCTCCCTGGACTCAGTTTATCGATGAGCACCAACTAAACTGGATAAATGTATACAGTCCCGTCAATGTGAGGGATGTTATTGAAAGATACCAGGCATTCTCTACACCAACTATTTACGTTTTGAATTCCGAAAGACAGATTATCGCCAAGAGCATTTCTCATGACCAGATAAAACCCTTCCTGACGAGGTATATTGAAGATCATAAATAACCAGTGATCAGCGAAGGATCATGACTTTTGTGGCAAACCGATACTTATCGATTATCAAACTTACAACATAAATTCCTGCCACCGGCGGTATGATCTGAAAACTGACCTGATTGGTCGTTTTAGTCACATCAGCCAGAACTTTTTGCCCGGCGGTATTGAATATAGATATATCCACAGTCCTGAAAACCAGACTTCCAAGATCGACTGTGAATTCTCCTGAATTATAATTGGGAAGAATTTTTATCTCCTCCTGATAGGAGTTTACCAGGACCGATGTTTCCAGGGCCAGGTCTAACGAAGTATGAACACCCGCATAGTCATTAAGCCGCTGCCACTGGCTGCCATTAACGGCGTATGCGTTGCTTTTGCCACTTTCACCACGGTCAGTTGCCATCTTTGATACAAAGGTTCCCTGATCCCACGGCCTCACCTCAAAACCCGCATACATCAGAGTATCGAAATTCAGCGGACTTCTGAACCATTTAGTAAAACGGCTGTTCGCCTGATAAGTATTTATAAGGATAGAATCTCTGTAAACCGGCTGTTTTTTAGCATTCCAGAACACAACAGGCAGGTAATAATTTCCTTTATAGCTTGACTGCAGGGCCATTGCAATAGTTATTCCGTGAATGCTGTATGTAGTATCAGATGCATTTCTAAACTCCTGAGCAAACGCCAAAATACCCTGGTTGTTTGATCCCGGTACGTACCCTTGTTGTCCCATCCTGGAATAGCCGGTATGTTCATCTGCTGCAACATTATTAAATGAAAAGGACCGAAAGGCAATTACATCCGGGATAACCCGGATCTGGTTATAATGAATGAGTGTATCTGAAAAATCCGGATATTCAACAATTTCCTTCACGGAATATTCTCCCTGATTTAAAAAGCTCAGTTCATAATGATTACCTGAATATACTGCCGGTGCAGCACCGGTAACTGTCCAGGAAAGGGATCCGGGTGTTCCTGTACTCAAATCCTCCAGCATGATAAGCCGGCCAGGCACTATTCTATTCTCGCTTAAGCTATTGGAAGTATTTTCTGAAACAATTACGGTTTGCTTGAGTGAGTCTGATCCAAGGTCGTTGGACACAGTCAGCATAACGTGATAGGTACCTGGTATATTGAATTTAACGGCCGTTGGAATCTGAAGGCTGGTACCAGTGGGGGTTCCATTGTCGAATGACCAACTCCATGCTTTGGGGGAACCAGTGGACAGATCGGTAAAGTACACCTTCCGTCCAACCTGTATTTTATCAGGTCGGATTGTGAAATTTGCCAAGGGTCTGCCACCTGCAAAAGGGTCATAACCATTAACTACCAAAGCTCCTGTTTCTCCTGGATCAA
>CAILAQ010000487.1 GCA_903832165.1 uncultured Bacteroidota bacterium
AGGGAAATCCAAAGCACATGACAATTCGGGGCTCACTTGGCTTTGTGATTTCAGCATTCAAAACTGGTCTTCGAATCTCTAACTTCAAACCTGATACCCGATCTGATCCATACATGCGTGCGCCTTTTATAGATCAATGCATTGATTGACTATAAGATACAAATCTTTTCAAATATAGGGTCGTGTCTGAAACCCATCCGTCCCGGAAATGCAGATCCGATTCAAACGGCCGGGGGTTAACCACCCAGATCACACTGTCATTCGTGATATCATAGATTGCATACTGATGATTCTCCCGGGCAAACTCAATGGCTTCGGTAATCGCACCATCGGGGAAAACCTTGCTGCTGTCGAAATAGTAAAGCGAATCGGCCGCATTGAGCCAGCCGCCAATAACCGCTTCATGATTCAAGGCATGTTCAACAACAAAAGAAAGCTTTTCTTTGCCAAAACTGTTCTGGGTCTCAAAATAGTCAGCCACAATTCCATGGGTTACCTCCTGCCTGGTGAGAATATCCAGAGTAAAACCCTCCGGATGGTTTCTTGAATATGCCCATATAAAATCGACCGTTCCGGCCTTATCAATCCTGTCTTTTTTGCATCCGGGGGATACCAGGAACAAAAGGATAATAACGGATATGAATCTTGATTTAAGCATAGGTTATTTTAAACACCTGTGGAATTACTACCTAAATCCGAACATTGAGTTAACCTGCATATTTAAAATTACTATTTATTATTTGATATTCTTCAATCGTTTTATACCCAGGGATGAATGCCTTCTTCTTCTATTATACCAGCTATCAATCCATTCAAATATTGAAAGCGTTGCCTGCTTCTGATCGGCATAACTCTGCTTATAAATCCATTCCACTTTGATTGATTAAAAAAGCTTTCTGCAGCGGCATTATCCCAACAGTTTCCCTTTCTGCTCATCATACCCATCCTACAAATTCCTCCTGACCAGTATCTTCCTGGTAACCAGGTAGAATATCGTACAGTAGCCCAGAATCAGGGCAAGATTAGCCCACAACGGCAGAGCCTTGGTCATATCATTAAGGCTTGTATTGGCTTTAAACATTTCGGTTATCGCATTATCAGGCAATGGTATAAACTTTGTAATAATGCGCATCGGAAAGTAAAGCCCGATATTCACCAATACATATTTATTTAGAACCAGACGGATAATCGGTTCCAGAATAAACTGGTAAATAATCAGGAGGACCATACTGAGCGTCTTGTTCCTTAGCCATACCGCGAACATCATTGCGATCAGCATGTGACCCACTGCCTGAACAAAATAAATACCCAGGTAGTATATTTGCGAGAAAACATCCTGAAAGGAAAATCCGGTGGAGTAGATAAATCCGAAGATCAGGCCAAACACAAATACCATCAGTGTATTGGCTATAGCAATACAAAGGATCACCACCACTTTCCCATTGAGTAATTCATTCCTTGACAAACCATTGACCACGTGCTGGCGAAATGTATTATAGGAAAATTCATTGCCCACAAGGAAGATCACAATGATGGCCAGAAAAATATTGAACTTAGCAGCAAAATAGGAGAAAGTATGCCAGATCTGCGGGAAGTAGTACCATGTTTTCAGGTTTAATATATCCTGATTATTTGCCAATTGAGTACTAAGCTTCAGTAATGGAAATACGCTGACCGACAACAGAAAAGCTCCGGCATACAATATGGCAAGGATCTGGAATACCCGGTACGACAGCACCTTGACCGATTCAATTTTCAGTAGTTTCATCATGGCTTCAGGGTATTATCTTGTTTTACCAACTCGAGGAACTGGTCTTCCAACCGGTTCTTTCTTACTTCGATCCGGTTCAGGGCAATACCTTTCTCCATCAATTCCTTACTGAGATCCCCGGTTTTAACTTCTCCTTTGAGAATAACCTTCAGATCCTCGTTTTCCCGTGTAAAGGATTCAACTAATAATGATGCCGACAAGGCAGCACTGAGCTGATCGAGATTATCACCCGAAAGAATTATAACCTCCTTACCCTTGATCAGGCTGTCGACTTCACCTTCAGCCAGTTTACTTCCCTTTTTGAGGATGACAACATGTGTGCAGACCTTCTCCACCTCATCAAGG
>CAILAQ010000488.1 GCA_903832165.1 uncultured Bacteroidota bacterium
AAGTCCCTTACTTTTTTGTTATTTCAGCTTATCGATTTGTTTTTGGATATCAGCAAGTTTATCATTCATCTTCAGACGAACATATACTTGTTTCAAACCGGTCAGAAGCTCGCCATCGTCTTTCTTTATTTCGTAGGCCTTTTCGAAGTAAGGTAATGCGAGTTTGAATTTTTCGTCTGCCAATTTCAGGAACGTGTTGTATTTCGTTTCATCATCGGGAGTTTTGTATGGGAATGGAACAGCATTGGCTTTGTCGTTTTCTTCAACACCTATATTGAAGTAAACTGAAGCCACGTTGTAATATCCCATGAAATTGGTTGAATCGATCGAAATCATCTTTTTAAAAGCCTCAATTGCTTTGTCCTTTTCGCTACGCTTTTCAAGGGCGTTTCCATAAACCTGCCATAAGCTGCTGTTTGTTGAATCCAGCTCTAGAGCCTTTGCCATGTAATCAAAGCTTGTATTAATATCCTTCTTTGCCAGATAGAAGTTAATCAGTGCAATATAAAGATTGGCCGTTTGTTTCGGATACTTTGCAATACCGGCCTGGTAAGATTTTAAAGCTGCAGTTGAGTCGCCTTGCTTCAGGTAAATTGTTGCCAGATAGTGAAATACATCAGGTCCACCCCAGTTAAGTTCAATGGATTTGTTGTAGTAATCAATCGCTTTTGCAAAATACTTATTGATAGTATCTTTATTGGTACTGGCGGTTGCTGCACCTTCGGCTGCCAAAGCGGTATTGTAAAATGAACCCGTATCCAACTGGTTGATATAAGGAAGTTTACCAATGGAAATGACTGTTTCAAAAGATTCCATTGACTGAGCAAATTTCTTCGCTTCGTACTCTGCCCCACCCTTATTGAAAAAGTCGGCTCTGATCTGGGTTAAATGGAATAACAACTGATCTTCAAAACGTTTGCCTTCATCCAGCTGCTTGGCTTTGGAAAACGAAATATAAGCCTCTTTCAAAGGATTCTTATCCAACGCCTTGTAACGTTCATCTTTTGTCTGGTAAATTTTGTAGTAAACCTGACCGCGAACAAACCATGTCTTGGATTCAGCGGTGGTTTTTGGATGAACCGCTGCTTCATCAATAGCTTCTTTGGCTTTGTCCAGCTCATTATATTCCGGTTTTATCCAGTTAATAGCCGTTTGCACCTTGTTGCTCTGCCCAAAAGCAGTACCCAAGCTAAATACACATGCAAGGAGGAAAATAACTTTTTTCATATCAGAACTAGTTTTCAGTTTGTTTTAAAATTATTATAAATCGAACAGTTTTAAAAGCACATTATCAATTTAAATACCACTATTGTCAATTATAATAGCCTATTCAGCGTCATTTGTGTCCAAAACCGCATTTACATCCGATTCAGCATCAGCATCAACGTCGGCAATAGCTTCTAAATCAACAACAGGACCTTCAGTATCCACCTTTGCCACTGAGGCAATGGTATCATTATCCTTAAGGTTGATGAGCCTTACTCCCTGAGTTGCCCGGCCCATTATCCTCAGCTGCGATACTTCCATTCTGATCGTAATTCCTGAACGGTTGATGATCATCAGATCATCCTCATCGGTAACAGAAAGTAAAGCAATCAGGCTACCCGTTTTCTCGGTTACATTGATGGTTTTGACACCTTTACCGCCACGATTGGTTATTCTGTAATCCTGAATGCTCGAGCGTTTTCCATAACCATTTTCGGATACTACCAGGATATCTTCTTCTTCTTTTGCAACACAGATCATACCGATAACCTCATCATTCGGGCCCGCAAGGGATATACCCCTGACACCCGAAGCTGTGCGTCCAACCGGTCTTACAGTGCTTTCGTGGAACCGGATTGCTTTGCCAGATTCGATAGCCATGAGGATCTCGTGGTTCCCATTGGTCAGTCTGGCTTCGAGAAGCTGATCTCCATCCTTCACCGTAATCGCATTAACCCCATTCTGCCTTGGTCTGGAATAGGCTTCCAGCAAAGTCTTTTTAATGACTCCTTTTTTAGTGCAGAGGATAATATAGTTATTGTTTATATATTCCTGATCTCCAAGATCCTGAACCCTCAGGTAAGCTTTAACCTTATCTTCCTGTTCAATATTTAGAAGGTTCTGAATTGCCCTGCCTTTGGAGGTTCTGGTGCCTTCAGGTATTTCGTACACTTTCAGCCAGAAGCACCTTCCTGATTCAGTAAAAAGAACCAGTGTGTTATGCATTGAGGCGATATATAAGTGCTCGATGAAATCCTCGTCGCGGGTATTGCTTCCTTTAGCGCCTACCCCACCCCTTGTTTGCGTTCTGAATTCAGTAAGGGGAGTACGTTTAATGTAGCCCATATGACTGATAGTCAAAACCATATCTTCATCAGCATAGAAATCTTCAGGATTAAAGTCTTCGGATGCATAAATGATTTCCGTACGGCGCTCATCGCCATATTTCTCTTTTATCTCAGCTAGTTCAGTCTTGATAATTTCCATTTGAAGGCCTTCGTCCGCGAGAACACTTTTCAGATAGGTGATCAGGGTCATCAGCTCTTCATATTCCTGATGAATTTTATCCCTTTCCAGACCGGTCAATCTTTGCAGCCGGAGTTCAAGAATTGCTTTTGCCTGTATTTCAGACAATTCAAAGTTCTCCATGAGGCCAGTCTTGGCTTCATCAGGATTCTTTGAATTACGGATCAGCGTAATTACTGCATCCAGATGGTCAAGGGCAATCAGCAAGCCTTCCAGAATATGAGCTTTCTTTTCGGCCTGTTCAAGGTCGAACTTTGTACGGCGAATAACAACCTCGTGGCGGTGACTGATAAAATTATCAATAATGTCGCGGAGATTCAGCATTCGCGGCCGACCATGAACCAGGGCAATATTGTTAACTGAGAAGGAGGTCTGAAGCGGAGTGAATTTATAGAGATTATTCAGAACGACGTTTGCAATAGCCTCTTTTTTAAGGTCATAAACAATGCGCATTCCGTTCCGGTCTGATTCATCATTGACATTTGAGATACCTTCGATTTTTTTGTCGTTGATCAGTTCGGCTGTTTTTATGATCATCTCAGCCTTGTTAACCTGATAAGGGATCTCGGTGATAACGATCCTTTCCCGGCCATTGGGTAAAGTTTCTATCAGCGCTTTTCCTCTGACAACTATTCTGCCTCTTCCAGTCTCAAATGCATCTTTAACTCCCTGATATCCGTAGATAATACCTCCGGTTGGGAAGTCAGGAGCTTTGATGTACTTCATCAATCCTTCGATGGATATCTCAGGATTTTCTATAACGGCAACAATGGCATTGACAGCTTCGGTAAGGTTATGCGGCGGCATATTTGTGGCCATACCGACAGCGATGCCTGATGAACCGTTGACCAGCAGGTTCGGAATCCTCGTTGGCATAACGGTAGGCTCTTCCAGTGTATCATCGAAATTGAGCTGGAAATCAACCGTATTCTTCTCCAGGTCGGCCATCGTTTCCTCAGCAACCTTTTGCAGTCTTGCTTCGGTATACCTCATAGCTGCCGGACTATCGCCGTCGACTGATCCAAAGTTACCCTGACCCTCGATCAGCGGATAACGCATTGACCATTCCTGGGCCATCCTGACCATCGCCATATATACACTGCTATCGCCATGCGGATGGAATTTACCGAGGACTTCCCCAACGATACGGGCTGACTTTTTATACGGGCGGTTGGAACTCATTCCCAACTCGTTCATACCAAAGAGCACCCTGCGATGAACAGGCTTTAACCCGTCGCGTACATCAGGCAAAGCTCTTGCAACAATAACCGACATTGAATAGTCGATGTATGAGGACCTCATTTCCTCATCGATATTGATCCGGACAATTCTCTCGCCTGTTAACATAAATTACTTATAATAAACAATATACAGAATTCAAGTCAGAATATCAAAGAAGTACAAAGCTACCAAAAAAATTTTCTCCGGAACACACATTTGTCATATATTTCTGTGCTCCCGCTGTTGATAATTGGCTCACTATTTGTTTCCCATAAGCCAGATAATTTTGTAATTTTAATTTTTTATTGAAGAGCCTGAATATTAATCATTAAGCCTGATTCATTTTCAAACTGAAAACTTGATGTTTGACAAAATGACAGTGTATTATGGCAGGTTAACCTCGGTTAAAAAGCATTTTTATGGATTCAAATTTCCCAAAACAGATTCACGACGTCCTGGTGTTCAGCCAGGAGGAAGCTATACGTTTAGGCAATGATCAGATCGGGCCTGAACATTTCTTTTTAGGCATCCTTCGCGAAGGCGAGAGTGATGCGATAGATGTAATGGTAAACCTGGGGGCTGATCTGCCCAAGGTTAAACGGCTGATCGAGCAGAGAATCAGGGTGGAGAACCCGGATAAGAACCTTAATCAGAAGGAATTGCCACTATTAAAGCCGGCTGAGAGGATATTAAAGCTTGCCTATTTCGAGGCCCGCGATATTCAGCCTCAAAAGGTAAGCACTGTTCATTTGCTCCTCGCCATATTAAAAGATGAGGCGTGTATGGTGACTCAGATTCTCGAAGACATGAGCATTAACTACAATAGTGTTAAACATCAGCTTCAAAGCGATCTTCCTTCACCAAAGGCTGATTATCATGAAGAAGATGACGAATCAGAAGGCGGACCTGCCGAGCCGGCAAAAGGTCAGACAAAGTCGTCAAAGCCCGCTTCTGACACACCTGTACTTGATAATTTCGGTATCGATATAACCCGTGCAGCTGAAGAGAATCGTCTGGACCCAATTGTCGGTCGGGAGAACGAAATTCAGCGTATCGCACAGATATTAAGTCGCAGGAAAAAGAACAATCCCGTATTGATCGGTGAGCCCGGCGTTGGCAAATCGGCAATTGCAGAAGGCCTTGCATTACGGATCGTTGAGAGGAAAGTCTCGCGGGTTCTTTTTGGGAAGCGCGTAGTTGCTTTAGATATGGCATCCATTGTTGCCGGAACTAAATACCGCGGACAATTCGAAGAACGGATGAAAGCCATTCTGAACGAGTTGGCCAAGACCAGCAACGTGATTCTCTTTATCGATGAAATTCATACCATTGTTGGAGCGGGAGGCGCAACAGGTTCACTTGATGCTGCAAACATGCTTAAGCCAGCGCTCGCGCGCGGTGAAATTCAGTGCATCGGAGCTACGACGCTGGATGAATACCGCCAGCATATCGAGAAAGATGGTGCCCTGGAAAGAAGATTTCAGAAGGTTCTGGTTGAGGCAACTACTCCTGAGGAGACTCTGCAGATTCTGCACAATATTAAGGACAGGTATGAGGAGCATCATCATGTCACCTATACTGATAAGGCGCTCAAGGCTTGTGTTTACCTGACCCAGCGATATATCAGCGACAGGCACCTTCCGGACAAAGCCATCGATGCTCTGGATGAAACTGGTTCCAGGGTCCATATTTCCAATATCTCTGTTCCGGAACGCGTTCTGAAACTGGAAGGCGAAATCGAGGAGACCCGGAAAATCAAGATTGAAGCCGTTAAAAATCAGGATTTTGAAAAAGCCGCAAGGCACCGCGACCGTGAAAAGCAGTTGATTGTTGAGCTTGAGCGGGAAAAGGATTTGTGGGAAAAACAATTAATGGAGAATCGGCAGACCGTTGATGAGTCAAATGTTGAAGAAGTGGTTGCCATGATGACAGGAGTTCCTGTTCAGCGAATTGCCCAGGCCGAAGGTGCTCGATTAATGAATCTTGAGCTCGAACTCGAGCAGAAAGTAATTGGCCAGAATGAAGCCATCAAAAAAATCGTAAAATCGATACAGAGAAATCGGGCCGGATTGAAAGACCCTAATAAGCCGATAGGCAGCTTTGTATTTCTTGGCCCTACAGGAGTTGGAAAGACTCAACTAGCCAAGGTATTGGCTCATACCCTTTTTGATTCCCATGACGCACTTATCCGGGTGGATATGAGCGAATACATGGAAAAATTCTCAGTTTCCCGTTTGGTTGGAGCCCCTCCGGGATACGTTGGATATGAGGAAGGCGGCCAGCTGACAGAAAAAGTCAGAAGACGCCCGTATTCAGTGGTTTTACTTGACGAGATCGAGAAGGCACATCCTGACATATTCAATATTTTACTGCAGGTGCTTGATGATGGCCAGCTCACTGATAGCCTGGGCCGCAGAGTTGATTTCAAGAATACCATAATCATTATGACCTCAAACATAGGTACCCGACAGTTGAAAGATTTCGGCCAGAGCCTGGGATTCAATATCAGGCCTCAGGAGGAGGGCCCCGGTGATTATCAGAAAGATGTTATCCAGAAGGCGCTGAACAAGGCTTTTGCACCTGAATTCCTTAACAGGATTGATGATGTTGTAATTTTCAATAACCTGAAAAAAGAAGATCTGCATAAGATTATCGATATTGAATTGCTTGGTCTGTTCGACAGGATGAAAAGGCTTGGTCTGCAGTGCAAGATCTCCACTGCTGCCAAAGACTATCTGGCCGAAAAAGGATATGATGAAAAATTCGGTGCACGGCCCCTGAAACGGTCAATACAGAAGTATCTTGAAGATCCGCTGGCCGAGAAGATCATTGATTCCAAGACCAGGGAAGGCGATGTATTCACTATTGGTTTTGATAAGAAGAAAGACGAGATAACGATCAAGCACACCCATCTCGAGGCTTAATTGTTAATTATCTGTTAATCGTAAATTATTTTGACTAAACGAGCAACATGGCACACGATTTGCACGTTTAATATGCAACGAATCTTTTAGGAGATCGTTGTTCAGACAATTCCCAATTGTCTGAGGTACTTTTTCATAGGTTTAGTTTTAGGTTTAGGTTTCAGTCAGGCCCTCCCCAAAGAGGGCCTGACCTTTTATAGAGCAGAAGGCAAAGGGCAAAAAGGCAAAAGGAAAGGCTCAGGGCACAAGGCTCAGGGCTCAAGTTAAGTAGGAAGGAGGAATAGACAGGGGTTAAGTAAATAGTGAAGAATTCGAGAAATATATTTTGGAAGTTTGGATTGAAAGGTATATCTTTGCGGCACGTTTTTTTAAGGTATTGATTCAGTAGCTCAGTAGGTAGAGCACATCCCTTTTAAGGATGGGGTCCTGGGTTCGAGCCCCAGCTGGATCAC
>CAILAQ010000489.1 GCA_903832165.1 uncultured Bacteroidota bacterium
CCGGTGGCGTAAGTATCCGGGATCATGTGAAAAATATTTTTCACGTTGCCCCAGATGCCGATAAAAATCAGGAGGCCGAAAATGATCTGATGAAGACTGGTATCCCGGTATAACTTGTGGATGGCACCATGGTCGCCATCTTTCCAGTGCTGACCGGTTACCACGGCGGAGATTTTGGAAACCGAGCGGATCGGTATGGAGACCAATGTGCCGTAAAAGGCCATCCTCCCGTAGGTTCCTAACTCTTCCAAACCAAGCATATCATTGATCAGAATCCGATCGAGATAAAGAATCAGAATATTACTGAAAGCGATGGTGATACCGAAAAATGCGACACTTACCACCGATTTCGTAAGCTCCGGTGTGAGGAATTCAGGTTTCGGCCTGATTTGAAATTCGCCGTCTTTCATAAGTAAAACAGCGATGATGATGCCCGGCAGGGAGAGAGCCACCGTGTAAAAGAGGATGAAAGCAGAGAATTTGAAAAGGCCGGCAACAAAACCAAGTATTACGATCAGCATGAGCACTCTCTGCACAAATTCTTTCAGAAAAATGCCGCGTACGGCATTCATCAATACAGAATAATAGATATCGATAACCAGATAGATGGTGGTAAAGGCGGTGAGCGGGATAATGAAATCAACATACTTGACCAAGAGGCCTGCACTGGCCGGATTTTCACCAATAATCCATGGCCTGAGTACAATATAGAGTATTAGCGCCAGCAGGAATCCTGCCATATTCACCCAGAAAAGGATTCCAAAGAATCCGTTATGATGGTTTGCTTTATTCCGAAACCAAGGGAATAGCCTGATGGTGACATTATTAAGGCCCATTGTTGCCAGCGTGGCGAAGACCAGTGACCACGAGGTGAGTAGTTCTATCACTCCGTTTTGCGCTTTGCTGAAATAATTAGGAAGCAGCAGACCGGCGGTAACAAACCCTATAGCAACGCCAATATATGAGTAGATGGATCCTTTAATGCTCTGTTTTTCAATAATGCCCACGTAAAGAGGATTTTGGTTTAAAAATAGCAATTTGCAGTCACCTTCCGTAGGTTACCCAAATCTTTGTAATTTAGGCGCTGTATTTGATAAGGTATGAAGCAGAAACAGCAGGCAGGTCCAACGGTCAGACTACGAAATTCCTACGTTACAACGGTGGTTAGCATTGCAATGGTATTGTTTCTGTTAAGCTTGCTCGGACTGCTGATACTCAACGCCAGGCTGATCGGGGATTATGTGAAGGAAAACATTGGATTTTCGGTTATTCTGAAAGATGAAGTTCGTGAAGCAGATATCGTTCAGCTTCAAAAGACCTTCGAGTCCAGTCCGGCAATTAAGGGAACCACTTTTGTTTCAGCACAGGTAGCTGCGGAAGCCCTGCAGAAGGAGCTGGGTGAGAATTTTCTTGATTTTCTCGGGACCAACCCGTTGAAACCTTCGATCGATATCAAGTTTCATGCAGCCTATGCAAATCCAGACAGCATATCGAAATTTGAAAAGATTTTTGCCACCTATCCGCAGGTATACGAAGTTTACTATCAGGAGTCAATGGTGAACCTGGTTAATGAAAATCTCAGGAAGATCAGTATTGTGATCCTGGCATTCAGTGCTTTGCTTTTATTGATTTCAGTGGCGCTCTTTAATAATACTATCCGGCTTCTTGTTTATAGCAAGCGGTTTATCATTAAGACAATGCAGCTGGTGGGTGCAACGCGGAAATATATTCTTAAGCCATTTATTCTTAGGGGATTGATAAATGGACTGTTCGGATCGGCGCTTGCTTCATTGCTGCTGCTGGGTGTTATTTACATCGCCAGGCGCCAGATGCCGGAGGTGCTTCAGTTCACCGATTCTATGACGATATCAATGCTGGTACTGATGATATTTTTTGTTGGGATCATCCTGTCGGGGATTACCACTATACTCGCAGTTAACAAGTATCTCGGTATCGACCGTGATAAGCTATATTTTTAATGACGAATTAATTTACAACAATGGCAGATAAAAAAGTGGTTGTCAAGCTCAAAGAAGAACCGGCATCCAAAAAGCAGGAAAAATTTGTTTTCGACAAGCTTAATTACCAGCTTCTGATTGGCGGACTTGCAGTCCTGCTTATCGGGTTTTTACTGATGGCTGGCGGAGGGGCCGATGATCCGGCAAAATTTGATCCGGCGATGTTCAGCTTCAGAAGAGTAACCCTGGGGCCAATTATTGTACTGATTGGTTTCGTGATTGAAGGGGTTGCCATCATGTACCGC
>CAILAQ010000490.1 GCA_903832165.1 uncultured Bacteroidota bacterium
ATCCCTTTGATTCCACTTGAAGCAACAAAATCAGCAATATTGCGGGCATGTTCCGGCGGTACTGTCAGGATCGCAATTGATATCTCCATGTCAATTACTAATCTTGGAAATTCATCTAAAGGATAGCATTTCACACCAGCAATCAAGCGACCAATCTTTTCCGGATCAATATCAAAAGTGGCAACAATATTGAGCTTCGACCTCTTCCCCCTGAAATAACCGGTGATTGCACGGCCAAGATTACCAACTCCGATAACAGCAACATTCAAGCCTTCAGTGGTATCTATCAATTCGCCAATCGCTTCAATAAGTTCCTTGATGGCATACCCCTTGCGCTGCATGCTGGTGAACCCCATCAGCATCATATCACGTCTAACCTGAACAGCAGTATTGTGAAGAAGTGCCGCCAGCTCATGCGAAAAAATATGGCTCTTGCCCTGATTCAGACAGTCTAGTAAAGTTCTCCTGTACTCGCTTAGTCTTTCGACTGTCTTTTCCGGTAAACTCATGATAATCAGTTTTTGGTTACTCAAACATACAAAATCAGATAATAACTGGCAACACCACCCTGAATATTGAACCTTCACCCGGATGGCTTTCCACTTCAATAGAGCCATCATAAAGTGCGATCAGCCGCTTCACAATGCTCAATCCCAACCCGGAGCCCATGATATGTTTTGTCTCCTTCTGGCGGATCCTCACAAACTCACGAAACAGAGTCGGAATATCATCTTCAGGGATGCCGATTCCGGTATCTTCAACCTCGATAATGAGCTTCTTATTAATTTCTTTTAACCGGCAGATAACCATGCCGCCAATCTTATTGTATTTAACCGCATTGCTGATAAGATTATTCAAAATGATTTCCATCTCTTCGGCATCAGCCATCACAAAGAACTCTTCCTGGCTTTCAATCCTGATATCCACTTCCATCTGAATCGCCATTGGCCCCATCGTCTCCGAAGATATCCGGGCAATCTTAACCAGATCTGTCAACTGCATTTCACGATTCTTTTTACCCGATTCAATCTTTGTCAGATCAAGAAGATCCATGATCAGCACACGCATCCCTTTAATCCTGGCAATGGCGCGATCGATCATTTCATCGTAAGATTCTATTTGATCTCCAGCCTGCCTTTCCTGCATCATTCGCAAATACCCCTCGATGGAATTCAACGGGTTTTTCAGTTCATGGGAAAGAACCGATAAGAATTGAAAACGAATCTGCTTTCCCTCCTTATTCATTTTCTGAGTCATTCTCTTCAGAAAAAGATGCTTGGTTATATTCTCCATCGATGAGCGCAGCTCCTGTGGTGTGAAAGGCTTTGGTACAAAATCGTAAGCTCCGATATTGGTAGCCTTTACCGCCAGTTCAAGCGAAGCAAATGAGGTGATCATCATCACCTCTATGTTCAGCTGATTCCTCTTGATATACTCAAGCACCTCAACACCGCCCATTCCCGGTAATTTATTGTCAAGCAATGCGATATCAGGTGGATTTTCATGAAAAATACGAATTGCATCTTCGCCTGTTGATGCTTCATAGACTGTATAGCCAATATCCTCATCCATAAATGGATAACCCACAGTAAACTTGCTCAGGATGCGATCGATGCCCGAACGGATTCCGGGTTCATCATCTACAACCAGAACTTTTAACATTTCCATTGCTAGTGATTTAATAAGGAGTTAATATGCTCAATCAGCTGGTCCGGATGAAGTCCTTTCTCAAGATACAAATCTGCTTTTATCCATCCCTTATCGTCCGGAGAACCGGATCCGAATTGCCTGCCTGTTTCAGCAGTAACAGCGGTCAGAAGAATTACCGGCATTGCAGGATATTTCTTTTTGGCATGGTAGGAAAGTATGAATCCTGCATCATCCCTTTCCATCATCAGGTCAAATATGGCCAGTTCAGGCTGCTCTCTCTCCAGCGACAGTTCTGCTTCCTCCATCGTTTCGGCAGTTACTACCCGGTATCCACCCTTTTCTAAAGCAAATTTCATCTGAAACAGATAATCGGGGTCATCATCTGCCAGCAAAAGGAGAGACCGGTATTCCGTGTTAATCATAATTGCAATTCATTAATTCGGGGTAAAAATATTTTGAAACAGGTACCAGTCACACCCTTTTCAGGATCATTGTTGGAGTCCACTTCGATTTTTCCTTTATGCATCTTGATAATGCCGTAAGTAGTTGCCAAACCCAGTCCGGTACCCTTGCCAATCTCTTTTGTGGTAAAGAACGGGGTAAAAACCTTATCCATATTTTCCGGGGAGATCCCCGTACCTGTATCTTTCACACTCAGGCAGAAAAAATTCGCATCACTTTCAATCGAGATGGTAAGGAACCCGTTTCCCGCTATAGCATCAACAGCGTTTTTTATCAGGTTGGTTAATACCTGCATCATCTGCTCCTGGTCAAGATAGGTGACTGCCTCCCTGACACGGCTGTCAATCATAGTTTTGATCCTGTCAGGAATAATCACAGAGGTCAGGCTGTCCTGAGCCAGTTTCACCAAACTGATCTCCTCAAGTCTGACTTGATTCTTTCGGGCAAAATTCAGCAGATTACCAACAATCCTTTTGCAACGGTCAGCTTGTGCTGCGATAAGACCCAAATCCTGTTTCATCTGCTCATTCTCACATTCATCAAGAAGAATATTGGCATACATGATAACAACGCCAAGCGGATTATTCAGTTCATGTGCAATACCCGCAGACAATTGCCCCATATGCGCAAGTTTCTCAGAATGCTTTAATGCCTGCTGAACCTTGGCCAGTTTCTCATTTGAAAAATTAAGTTCCATTATAGAAGTATGCATCTTCTCTATAGTATAAGGAAGACACATATCGATTTCGGCCAGGCCCTGTGCAATTGCAATGGCATGGCTCTCACAGGAGTCATAGCCGCAGGCTCCGCAGTTAAGATGATCCTGCGGATTTCGCTTTCCAATGGAGGCCAGCACTTTTCTGATCTTTGCCGGTGTAGGCATTTCGAGACGTCGATCGACAGGAGTAAATGTCTGACTCAGATCCAGCGTCTCATATTCGGACATTTCAGCATTCCACTGTTCATTATCATGATGATGGATCCGGTCTCTCACGTAATTTCCGATGAGAGCCCTTCGTGCATAACGCTTGCCATCCGGTGACATTCCCGGGCCCATAAGGCAGCCTTCGCAGCAAAGCAGCTCGAGATGCTGGTCAGAAATAGCTCCCTGTTCAAATTCATCTATCGCAGCCGGAAAATTGACTTTTCCCTCGGCAACCAGAATATTTCCATCGAAAAGATCTTCCGGAATATTTATTGTTTGAAGCATTCCTCGTTTTACCGGAAATATGAGTCCGCGGCCGGCGCGAGGCAGATCAAATTCCGATGGCTGTATCTGTCCGGGTTTGATCCCCTTATGCTTAAGCAAATGCCTAAGCTCCTGGAAGGTAAGGACATAATCAATCTCATCAGATTCAGCCTTCTTACTGATACATGGTCCGATAAACACTGTCCGGACCCCCTGCCCGTATTTTTTCTTCACAACCCTGGTCATGGCAACCATCGGTGATGCCACCTTGGCCAGAGCCGGAACAAGACCCGGATGATACTGCCTGACATAATAAACGACTGCAGGACAATCGGAACTGATAACTGCAGGATGGTCCTGATTGGAAAAAATATCAGAAAAAGCCCTTGCTACAAGATCGGCACCAAAAGCCACCTCGCATACGTATTTAAAGCCAATGGCCCTCAAAACACCGATCAGTTCGTGAGGATCGGCCAGATCTCCGAATTCTGCAGGAAAACTGGGTGCTATCAAAGCCGCAACAGGCTGGCCGGATTTCAGCAATGCCAAAACCTCTTTTTCCTCATTAAGAAAACTCTTGGCGTTCTGTGAACAGACCTTTACGCAGTTTCCACAACCAATGCACCTTTCATGCATTACCTCTGCCTGTCCGTTGACTATCCTGATTGCTTTTGCTGGACATTCCCGAACACAGGTATAACACACCCTGCATTTATCGGGTATGGTGGTCACCAACTTCTTGTATCCGGTTTCTGCCATAATTTACTATTTTATGATCTGCCTTGGCGAAAAAACCGCCAGACAATCCTCTTCATTCAAATTCATAAGTGGGGAAACTTCCAGGTGATCCCTGGTCTGAATTCCGGAATATCTTTCATCCCATTCCAAAATTCCTTTCATCCGGTTTCGCAGATTTCGCTCAGCGCCACGACATGGCTGACCTCCACCATTGATACACCCGTGTTGACAAGCCATAACCTCCAGCAGATCGATCTTCCTGTTCTTTGCCTTGATATCCTTATAATAGTTCTCGAATTGGGTAATGCTGCTTAAGGAAGTCATGACCAGTTTTTTACCATTAAATTCGCAGGTTGTCTCCCTCACATCTCTGATTCCTCTCAGCTTTCCGGGTTTATCTCCGCAAGTAATTGCCTCGGGAATTCTGGATTGGATAATCCTGGTGAGCATTTCAATATAACCTCCGGAAACAGCGCTTAAGTGCCCGGATTTAGCACCAACTCCAAAATAATCCTCTTGAAATTCAGGGGTAAGGCTTTCGACATCAATTCCATAAAGCCGGATAAGCCGGTATATCTCCCTGGTAGTCAGTGAGAAATCAGTCAAAAATCCAGGTTCTTTGATTCTCAGAGCTGCTGAAGTATCATTTTTTGCTGCAATACAAGATGTCAGATAGACAATCACGACATCCGGGGCCTGCTTACCTGTTTGAAAACAGGTCATTTCGCGGAGGAGCTGCGACATCAGCTGCCTTGCAGGTTTGAGCGGGACCAGCGATGGCAATAGCCCGGGCCTGCTCTGGCTTATATATTTAACGACTGCCGGACATTCGGAAAGAATCAGGGGTGAGCTATTCTCCTCCTGATTTTGCCCGGTCAGCATGCCCGCGAGTTTCCCTGCCTGGAATTCCATACCCCAGCCCGTTCCATATACCCGTTGAAATCCTATCCTCTTTAAGGCGTTTACTATTATTGAGGAAAATTCAGGCCCTGCCTTATATCCAAAAAATTCACCCAGAGTTGCAAATACGGCCGGATCAATAAGGGCAACCGGAATCTTACTCTTATCCTGGAGCAAGGCTCCAACCTGATCAAGATGACTTCTCTCCCTGAGGGCACCGGTTGGACATACCTGAATGCACTGACCACAGCTGATGCAGGAAGAGTAATTCAACCCCTTATCGAGGACGGTTCCAACTTCCGTACGGCTGCCCCTTTTAAGAAAATCAAGTGCGGCTACATATTGCATTTCCTCACAAACCCTTACACAACGGCTGCACAATATACATTTGGCCGGATCGCGAATGATAGCAGTGCTGGTATTGTCAATTTTCTTTCTCCCTGCTGGCCGCCCATATTTCCTTTCAGTAACATTCAACTCGAACGACAATTCATGAAGCTTACACCATCGGCCCCTGTCGCACGACAAACATCCGTCCTCATGATTGGAAAGCAGCAACTCCAGAATGGTTTTCCTGGCCTTGATAACCCTGGCTGAATGAGTACGGATCTTCATCCACTCCTCCACATAATAAGAACACGACGGCACCAGGTCACTTCGCCCCTCGACCTCTACCACACAAATTCGGCAGGCTCCGGATGGTTTGAATCCTTCAAGATTGCATAAAGTGGGCACGTGGATTCCATTTGCCTTCAGGGTATCCAGGATTAGTTCCCCCTTTTGGGTCTTTATCTTTCGTCCGTTAACTTCGATTTCAATCATCATGCGAAGGGTGATTAATTTACCAGAATAGCGTTGAACTTGCAAACTTCAAAACACTTGCCACAACCTGTACAAAGGTCGTCGACTATGTAATGCACCAGTCGGGGTGATCCGATTATCGCTTTCTCCGGACATTTTACGAAGCATAAATTACAACCGTTGCAGGCGACCGGATCAACCATAAATGATCTCATATTCAGGCAAACCCGGGCACGACAGGTCCTGTCAAACACATGCTCCTCGAGTTCTTCCCGAAACAATTCCATACCGCTGATAAGCGGATTTGGTGCACATTTTCCCAATCCGCATAACGAGGTCGACTGCATAACCTCCGCGAGTTCAAGAACACTGGTAACACCCTTAAAACGGTCCAGTGCTTCATACTTATTTTCCGGGAGTGACCTGCTTGAAATCAGGCTGAGAATTTCCATGATTCTCTTGGAGCCGTCTCTGCAGGGAATGCATTTTCCGCAGCTCTCCTGCCTGATAAAATCCATCATGTTCTTGATAAGGTTAATCGGGCAGCTTTCGTCATCCAGCAGAACCATGCTTCCTGATCCAAGAACAAGATTCTCTTCGTTAAACCGATCGAGATCTATGGGCAAATCAAATCTTGAGACTGGGATAAACTTGCCTGAGGGCCCGCCCAACAGAACGGCTTTTGCCGGCCGGCCATTGCGGGTTCCACCACCAAGTCCTTCGATTACAGCTCCCAGGGAGGTACCAAATGGCACTTCAACCACACCGAGGTGCCGGATCTTACCTGACAAGCTGAAAAGCTTAGTTCCGGCAGAACCCTTAGTTCCTGTCTGCTTATAATAGTCGGGGCCCTTGCCGATAATCAATGGAACCTGTGCAAGGGTTTCAACATTATGAACCAGCGTGGGTTTTCCAAACAGGCCGGAGGTTGCAGGATAAGGGGGTTTTGTTCTGGGGGAACCGCGTTTGCCTTCAAGGCTCGAGATCAGTGCAGTCTCTTCACCACAAACAAAAGCTCCCGGACCTCTTTTCAATTGAATATCCATTGTAAATCCGCTATGGAGGATATCCTCACCTAACAAACCGAAATCCCTGGCCTGATTCAGAGCGCACTGGATTCGTTTCACCGTCATTCTGTAACGCGAACGCGTATATATGATAGCATGATTAGCACCGACTATGTAAGCTGCAAGCATTATGCCCTCAAGTATCAGGTGAGGATTGCTTTCGATCAATACGCGGTGCATGTATCCACCGGGGTCGGATTCGTCAGCATTGCAAAGGACATATCTCTTGTCGCTTGTTGTTTCAGCCGCTTTCACCCATTTTATCACTGCCTGGAATCCTGAACCTGAACGGCCACGCAAACCACTCTGCTCAATCAGTTTCATTAATTCCTGACCCGAATAATTACTTATGCTGTTATAAAACGAACGATAACCGCCCCATCCGATGTAATCTGATATGGAGCAAGGGTTTATTAATCCATTCAGATTGGTGATGATGCGTGTCTGATTGATGAAAAACGGATGCTTATTCCAGTCAGGAATATCTTCCCATGGCTGCTGTCCGGTCATAACCATCTGACCGATAAGATTTTCTTCGGGAATTACCTGCCGGGTAATCGCATTCAGCATGCCGGCAATTTCCGAAGGTTCCACAGGACCGTAATAAAGTCGTGCCCTCCCTGGAATCTGAATTCCCACAACAGGTTCAGCGGAGATCAATCCAAGACAGCCGGTTTCAACCACTTCCGATGGATGCTGATTCTCATCGGACCACTCTTTG
>CAILAQ010000491.1 GCA_903832165.1 uncultured Bacteroidota bacterium
GACCACTGCGAGGTCATTTAATGGCAGTTGAATTTCACCGGCAGTTTGCTGCACTGCTCCCTTTCCTGTTACCGACCGGTCCACTTTGTTTGTCAGCCAGTCTTTACAGGCAACGCCCTCAATCTGAAGAACCTTATCGAGATACTCTTCAAATTTACGGACTTCATAAGTTATCGGCTCGAAGTTTGCAGGTCCGGATTCGTCGGTTAAAACAGTTTTTGGCGGTTTGCCGAAAAAATCATCGAGTGCAAGATCAATAGGTTTTATGCCTGTATTCCTGTCGGTAAAAAGCAGCCTTCGATCGCCGGTGATCTTTCCCACCTCATACATCGGAGCACGCTCGCGGGAAGCCACCTCACGGAGGTTGCTGATGTCCTGCGGAGCGATAACCAGCCCCATTCTTTCCTGCGATTCGTTTCCTATGATCTCCCTTGCCGAAAGTGTCGGATCCCCAATAGGGAGTTTATCAAGATAGATTTCACCGCCAACCTGATCAACCAGCTCCGACAGGCAATTAAGATGTCCTCCGGCGCCATGGTCATGGATCGAGCGGATTGGGTTCTGACCGGTTTCAGCAAGAGCACGAATAGCATTATATACCCGTTTCTGCATTTCGGGATTGGAGCGCTGAACGGCATTCAGTTCAATTTTATTTGCATATTCACCGGTTGCCACCGATGAAACTGCCCCGCCTCCCATTCCGATCCGGTAATTATCTCCGCCAAGAACAACAATAATATCACCGGTTTCAGGAATATCTTTTTTCGCATCCTCGTTTTTACCATAACCCACCCCGCCGGCAAGCATGATAACCTTATCGAATCCGTAGTTTTTCTGATTCTCGCCATGCTCAAATGTAAGCAGGCTGCCACAAAGCAGTGGTTGTCCGAATTTATTTCCGAAATCGCTTGCTCCGTTTGATGCCTTGATCAGGATATCTTCAGGTGTCTGATACAGCCATTTTCTTTCATCGAGTGCATATTCCCATACCCTTTCGCTGCCCATCCTTGGGTAAGAAGTCATATAGACCGCAGTACCAATGAGTGGCATACTGGCTTTTCCACCAGCCATACGGTCCCGGATTTCCCCTCCTGAGCCTGTAGCGGCACCATTAAATGGCTCCACTGTAGTCGGGAAGTTATGAGTTTCAGCCTTTAAGGATATTACCGAACTGAAATCCGTGACTTCAAAAAAATCAGATTTAACCTGAGTTGCAGGTGCAAACTGTTCTATATCGGGCCCCACAATGAACGCAACATTATCATGATAGGCAGATACTATACGATTTGGATTTACTTTCGATGTTTTTTTGATCAGGGCAAAGAGCGTTTCAGTCATCTCTTTCCCGTCGATGATAAATTGCCCGTTAAAGATTTTGTGACGGCAATGTTCGGAGTTTACCTGGGAAAATCCAAACACCTCAGAATCAGTTAATGGCCGACCTAAACGGGCAGCCAGTTCACCCAGATATTCAATTTCATCTGCACTCAGGGCCAATCCCTCCTGTTCGCTGTATTTTCTGATGTCTTCAATATTTTTTACAGGATCAGGCTGATGTTCAATAGTGAAAATTTGCTGATCCAATTGCGGGTATAAAGCCTGGAGCATGGGATCGTGATGAGCATGATCAGCCTCTGCCGGCTTAAATACCTCGATCCGCTCAATACCGGTGATTCCCATATTTATAGAGATCTCAACAGCATTGGTCGACCAGGGGGTTATCATCTCCTTGCGGGGACCTACAAAAAAACCGTCCAGAACGAGCATGTCCAAACGGTTTGCTTTACCGAAAAGCCAGTAAAGTTTATCCAGTTCCTCCCCCGATAAGGGCCTGTTGACTCCAATTGCGAAGATTTCCTCAGAATTCTGGTAAAAAAGGATCATGACGTTACAATTTGCCGTCAAAATTATGAAAAATCAGGAGGAAACGGCAGTCAGACTGATTGGTCAGAGCAGTTTTCTCAGGATTTTTTCCTTTAATGCGGTAAATGGAGGATAGCGGATGAACGGATCGATCCAGGTGGCCTTATTTATCACAGATTTCTGATTGGAGAATTCAAGTATTCCAGATCTTCCATGGTATCTTCCGCTTCCGGATGGGCCCACTCCGCCAAAAGGCAGATAAGAATTGGCCATATGCATGACGGTATCATTTATGCAGCCACCGCCAAAGGAAACAGATGACAGTATCGCATCCTGCTCCTTCACCGACTGCGTAAAAACATATAAAGCAAGCGGCTTAGGCATTGATTTAATTTTCTTAACGGCATCCTCAATATTTGAATAGGGAATGATCGGAAGCACTGGTCCAAAGATCTCTTCCTGCATCACAGGATCAGAAAAGCTGACCGGGTAAAGGATTGTCGGACTGATAAATAAATCCTCTCTGTTATGAGTTCCGCCGACTACCGTTTTAGCCGGATCGATAAAGCACACCAACCTGTCGAAGTGCCGCTGATCTATTATACGTCCATAAGACCCAGATCTGGCGGGATCCGGTCCATACATGGACACTATCTGTACAGCCATGTTATCAATCAGATTCTGAGCTACAGATTCGTGTACAAGAATATAATCCGGTGCAATACAGGTTTGACCGGCATTAAGAAATTTACCCCACACAATTCTTTTGGCCGTCACTGGCTGGACTGCATCAGGAAAAACGATGGCCGGTGATTTACCTCCAAGTTCGAGACTGACAGAGGCCAGATTTTCGGCTGCAGCCTTCATTACCATTTTTCCGACGCTGGTGCTGCCGGTAAAGAATATCTTTTCAAACGGCAGTTTAAGCAATTCAGTAACTTCCGGAACGCCACCCAGAACCACAGAGCACCTAACTTCCGGCATTGCAGCAGTAATTATTTTTGCCATGATTTCGGACGAATGGGGCGAATGTTCGCTTGGTTTGATTATCACCGGGTTTCCTGCAGCCAGGGCTGAAACCGCTGGTTTCAGATTCAGCAGAAAAGGATAATTCCAGGTACCGATAATCAGGGTATTTCCGTACGGCTCAATAATTATTCGGCTCCTGCCAGGCATATTAACCAGGTTGGTTCTGACTTTTATGGGCCGGGTCCATCTCCGGAGCCTGGAAGAAAGCCAATTAATTTCATGCTGAACACTGGCTATTTCAGTAGTAAACAATTCAAATTTCGATTTTCCTAAATCAAGATAAATTGCTTCATTTATTTGTTTTTCATATCGCGACAATTCATTTCCGAGCGAGCGGATCGAATCAATTCTTCCTTTGAGATCACGAGTGTTGCCGTCGAAATAGTAATTATACTGACGGTCGAAAAGAGCCTGGTAATTATTCACGAAAATATAGGGTCAAATGTTAATTAGTGTTAGTATTTGCTGAATAATTAAATAAAAAGCGAAGTATTTAGTTTTATTTTATGAACTTTGCAAAATATGGTCCAATATAGAGAAAATTAATCACAATTATATGGCTACATCAATA
>CAILAQ010000492.1 GCA_903832165.1 uncultured Bacteroidota bacterium
AACAATATTTAAAATGCCAAAGATTCAAAATATAGATCCGGCAAAAGTCAGAAAACCGAGCCTGATTAGTTTTGGTAAAATTCCTGTTAATCAGTACAATAAGACGATTGAACAAGAAAAAGAGTTATTCACAACCGAAGATTTTATCCGGATCTATCGCGATATGGTCATCATCCGCGAGTTTGAAGTAATGCTGAATAAAATCAAGACAACAAACGAATATTTCGGCATTAAATACAACCACCCCGGACCTGCCCACCTTTCCATTGGCCAGGAGGCATCAGCAGTCGGGATGGCTTATCACCTGAACATTGGTGATTACATTTTCGGATCACACCGGAGCCATGGAGAAATCCTTGCAAAGGGACTTTCAGCCATCCATCAGCTGGACGATGATAAGCTGATGGACATCATGAAGAATTTTTTCGGCGGAAGCACCTTAAAAGTGGTGGAAAACGGACACCAGGGAACCGTGAAAGAGCTGGGAGTTAAATTCCTTCTTTATGGAACACTTGCCGAAATATTTGCCCGCGAAAATGGATTCAACAAGGGTCTTGGCGGTTCGATGCATGCATTCTTCACCCCTTTCGGAGTCTATCCGAATAATGCAATCGTAGGAGGATCGGGCGATATTTCCGTGGGAGCAGCCCTGTATAAAAAGGTGAACCGTAAATCCGGAATTGTAGTATGCAACATTGGCGACGCTTCCATGGGATGCGGTCCCGTTTGGGAAGGAATCAGTTTTGCTGCTATGGATCAGTTCCGCACTCTCTGGGAAGGTGAATACAAAGGAGGATTGCCTATCCTGTTCAACTTCATGAACAACCAGTATGGCATGGGCGGACAAACATGCGGCGAGACCATGGGATACGATATTCTTGCCCGGATCGGTGCCGGCGTAAACCCTGAAATGATGCATGCCGAGCGTGTCGACGGATATAATCCTCTGGCAGTGATTGATGCATTCAAAAGAAAAAAACAGATTCTCGAAGATCGTAAAGGCCCTGCCCTGCTCGATACATTGACTTATCGGATCAGCGGGCACTCTCCGTCAGATTCCTCGTCATACCGCTCAAAAGAAGAAATCGAGTTATGGGAAAAGGCCGATTGTATCGTGTCATACGGCAATCATCTGGTCAATTTCGGAATTGCCACTCGCGATGAGCTCGATCAGGTTGTTGCAGGCACCATAGCTGAAATCAAGCAAACTCTCACTCTTACCATTGATGATAAGGTTTCTCCTTTGCTTGACCTCGTAAAACACCCGGAAGCAATCAGCGAAATGATGTTCTCCAACCAGTCGGTCGACAGGATGGAAGAAGGCCCGTGTGTTGTGTTGCATCCTATGGAGGAGAATCCAAGGGTTAAACAGATTAAAACCAAGGAACGCTTTCATATCGGAAAAGATGGCAAAGCTGTTTCCAAATTAAAACAATATCAGCTCCGCGACGGAATTTTCGAGGCTATTATCGACCGGTTCTACAAAGATCCGACCCTCGTTGCCTATGGAGAAGAGAACCGCGACTGGGGTGGTGCGTTTGCCGTATATAAAGGTCTGACCGAAGCTCTTCCGTATAACCGTCTCTTTAACTCGCCTATCTCAGAGGGCGCCATTGTTGGCACTGCTGTTGGTTACGGCATGTGCGGAGGTCGCGCTCTGGTTGAAATAATGTATTGCGATTTTCTTGGCCGTTGCGGCGATGAGGTATTCAATCAGCTGCCGAAGTGGCAATCGATGAGCGGCAATGTGATTAAAATGCCTGTCGTGGTGAGAGTTTCCGTCGGTTCAAAATATGGTGCACAGCACTCCCAGGACTGGTCGGCCCTTGTGGCCCATATTCCCGGATTAAAGGTTGTTTTCCCCGCAACACCATATGACGCCAAAGGATTGATGAATGCTGCACTCCAGGGCACCGATCCGGTAATTTTCTTCGAAAGCCAGCGGATTTACGATATCGGCGAGATGTTCCACGAAGGCGGCGTTCCGGAAGGATATTATGAAATTCCTATCGGCGAGCCTGATGTCAAGCGCGAAGGCAGCGACCTGACTATTTTAAGTATCGGCTCAACCCTTTATACAGCGATTAAAGCTGCAGACATCCTGAAAGAAAAGTACAATCTCTCGGCTGAAATCATTGATGCCAGGAGCCTTTCACCATTTAATTACGAACCGGTGATTGCATCCGTCAGGAAAACCGGAAAAATTCTTCTCACCAGTGATGCCTCCACACGGGGTTCCTTCCTGAAAGAGATGGCTCAATCGATCACTGAACTTGCTTTTGATTATCTTGATGCACCTCCGGTGGTGGTCGGCTCAAGAAACTGGATTGTTCCCGCCTACGAGATGGAAAACGCTTTCTTCCCGCAACCGGAGTGGCTTCTTGATGCAATTCATGAAAGAATCATTCCGCTGAAAGGATATTCAGTTACCAGTAATATCACTCCAAACGAGCAAATCAGACGAAACAAAATGGGAGTATAATCAGATGGAGAATTTCCTCAAACACTTTCCTGAATCCGGAGAACTCTTAAGCTCTCACCTTCCATCCGCCTGGCTTCATGAGGTCAATGGCCATATTCACACGCCCTATTCTTTCAGTGCCTTCTCAGATGTTGCCCCGATTTTTGAAATGGCCACAAAAGAAAATATCAAAATACTTGGAATCAATGACTTCTACACCACCGGAGGATATCCGGAGTTTTATGACTTATCACTGAAAAACAAGGTCTTCCCCTTATTCAACATTGAATTTATCGCCCTCGACCGTGACCTTCAGAAACAAGGCATCCGGGTAAATGATCCCAATAATCCGGGACGAACCTATTTCAGTGGCAAGGGACTGGATTTTCCTGAAACAATCGATAAAAAACATGCCAAAAAGGTTCAGAAGGTAATGCTGGAGAGTCTGCTGCAGGTAAAGAGCATGATCGAAAAAACAAATTTAATACTCGGGGATATTAATTCCGGCCTCCAACTTGACTATGATGAGATCAAAAAATCCTATGCCAGGGAAATGGTCAGAGAGCGGCATATTGCTAAAGCACTGAGGATTGCAATATTTAATAAATTTCCGGGCATCGATGAGCGCAAAGGGTTCCTGACCTTGCTTTATGGCGGCAGGGAACCCTCGGCAAATCTTGAAAACAATTCAGCAGTAGAAATCGAAATCCGCAATAATATGCTGAAAGCCGGTGGCCGGGCTTTTATTGAAGAGGATGAAAATGCTTTCCTCAGCATTGATGCCGTTATCGGGATCATTCAAAATGCAGGCGGAATCCCCTGTTACCCTGTATTACTCGACGATAGCAAGGGGAATATTACGAATTTCGAGGCTGACAAAGAATCTCTACTCGCCAGATTATCTGAGAAAAACATCTTCTGCATCGAGCTGATCCCCGGAAGAAACGATGCTGCTATTCTGGAAAACTTCGTAAACTTTTTCCATACGAAAGGCTTTATCATTCTGCTTGGAACTGAGCATAATACTCCGGACATGGCTCCGTTAACCGTTTCTTGCCGTCATTTGACCCCGTTGTCTGATGAATTAAAAAGAATAAGTTTCAATGGGGCATGTGTGATTGCTGCCCATCAGTATCTCAGGTCGAAAGGGATGAATAGTCAGGTAAGCAGCTGGAATAAGCTGATGCCCGAACAAAGGGGAAATATTCTTAAACTTGGCAAAGCAGTTGTTTACAACTTTCTTAATAATTTACACGTATGAATAAATCTATTGCTGATCTGCTTGATATATCACACTTCTACGGCAAAAACAAGGAATTCGTCATCGGAGGCGGCGGAAATACTTCCTGGAAAGATGAGAATTACCTTTATGTCAAAGCAAGCGGAACGCAGTTGGGAAGCCTGACAGAAAAAGGCCTGATCAAGCTCGACAGACATTCACTTGACGAACTTTTTTCCGGATCATTCCCCGCAGATTCATTCCTGCGTGATCAGGCCATTATAAGCGGTCTGATGAAAAGCTGCATCGATAATGATAAGGGTCTCAGGCCTTCGGTTGAAACCCCGCTTCATCACCTGATCCGTTATAAATACGTAATTCACACACATCCCACAAGAATCAATGCAATGCTTTGCAGTGCTGACTGCAGGGAAATCATCAGAAAACACTTTCCGGACGATGTCCTGTACGTTGAATATATCGATCCGGGCTATGTCCTGTTTAAAAAGCTCGAATCCGAAATATCTGCCTACAGAAAACGATTCTCTAAAGATCCCGGAATTATTCTGGTCCAGAATCATGGTGCCTTTATCAGTGCTGACACCTGCGATGAGGTGCGGCGGCTTTATGATCAATGCCTGACAATCGTCAACGGTTTGAATTCATATACCATTGATATCAATCCAACCGCCTTCGGTAGAAATACGATTGAAGTCATGCCGGCTATCCGCATGCTTCTTTCGGAGTCGGGAATCAAAATACTGAAGGTCAGAATCAATCCGCTGATCAGTCATTTTATAGCCGACGGGAAAATGGTGGAAATGGTTTCGTTGCCGTTTACTCCCGACAATATCGTTTACTGCAAGGCCTTGCCATTATATGTTGAAACAACAAGCAGTCCGGCGGAAATAATTGAAGAGTTTAAGAATAAACTTGAACAGTACCGTTCAGATTACGGCAGCACTCCAAAAATTATCCTGATCAATGGCATCGGCCTTATTGCTGCCGATGAAAGCATTAAAATGGTTGATATTCTGCTGGATGTTTTTGAGGATCTTATGAAAATAAGCTACCTGAGTCAGGCATTCGGCGGACCGCATTTCCTGACTGCCGAGCAGATTTCTTTTATCGAAAACTGGGAATCCGAAAATTACCGGCACAATATGTCACGTGGATCCGCCAGCGGTAAAGTGATGAACAAGGTTATCATTGTGACCGGTGCTGCTCAGGGATTTGGCGGGGGCATAGCTGAGGATCTATTCCTCCAGGGAGCAAATATTGTGATAGCCGACCTGAATGAAGAGAAAGGATTGGCCTTGGCAGATGAGCTTAACAGGTCGGCAAAAAACAACAGAGCGCTCTTTATTAAAACTGATGTTTCCGTAGCGATCTCCGTGGAAGAGCTGATATTAAGCACAGTAGCCGGATTCGGCGGGCTCGATGTATTCATCA
>CAILAQ010000493.1 GCA_903832165.1 uncultured Bacteroidota bacterium
ACTGCCAACTGCCTCTTCAATTTTCTTTTTCCAAAGATAAGGCATCGAGACATTAATCGAAATTACGCTTTCCTCTAAAAGCAGAACCAGCTTGGATGGAAACAGAATTGAACTATGCACATTCATGCTTTCAATATCACTCAGCATGATTTCCCTGTTTTCTGAATCATCCCCGATAAAAAGTAATCGGTCCGAGAATAGCAAAATGATTCCCCGGCCATGAATCTGCCCGAAAAAGTAGAGGTTTGCCTTGTACTTTAATATCGGTTTTTCACTTCCTGTATAAGGATGTTTCCTTTCCCGGTTGTCTGTGATCAGGTAATCCAAAAGGCCCCAGATCAGGCCCAGACAGGCGCCGTAAGCTACCATAAGTAGTGTTTTACCGGCACTAATTTCTCTTGTTCCGATGATCAGAAAAGACAGGCTTATAAACAGGAAAAGAAAACCACCTTCAAATCCTTTCATAAAGTATCGAAGTTTATAAGCCCAATTATAGACCAAGATTCCTTCAAAAATCGTATTGAATATTCCACCAAGCAGCATTCCGGCTACAAGATTCACGGCTTCCCCCAATTTTAAACTGGTGTAACGGCTAACTATGAAGAGGATAAGGACAATAATGAAATTGAAAAGTATTGATCTGGGTATCGGCTTATTTTCAGTCAGCATTATTCTGTTGTTCAGTTTGGTGTGACAATTGCTTGATTTTGTTTTTCCAGTAGTTTGGCATTGAAATGGAAAGGGCCAACGATTCTGTTTCTTCCAAAATTAAGATCAGCTTATTCGGGAATCCCAAAGTTATGCCAATTTCGATTTCCTTGATTTCCTTGAACAATACAGTCTGAGTCTTGGAATCGGGGGTCAGGAAAATTAACCGGTCCGACAATAGGATGGCTCTTCCTTTATCCGAAACAGTGCCACCCGAATAAATTACATGGGCGCTGCTGCTAACGAGTGGTTCCTGATTTCCTTGAAATGAAGTTCTCTTTTTTCGATACAGGTTAGTGAAAAATTGATATATCCCGATGAACAGTCCGAACAGAAAACCCATCAAAGCGTAAAGTAATAGAATTCTAATAAAGCGCGTGTCGGGGCCTGAAGTTATCATTTCCGGGATGGCCCAAAGCATCATGCCAAGTCCATAAGCAACTGCATTTAAAAGCAGGCGGGCGTTGTAAATCCAATCTGAATGAACATAATTCTGATAGATGCCGATGAGAATCAGGCCAACTAAAGCTCCGAATATTGGATTTCTGTGACTTTTACCATGTGGAGGGACGATCAGAGATATTACGAACAAACCACCCAGAATAAGTGCAATGGTCAGAATAATACTGAAAATTTGTTTTGACCGATCCCTCATAATTCAATTGCTTTTGCTCAAATGTAGTAATTCCGGCACCCCTTTCAAATCTCCATAATTTTCGTAATTTTTCACCTTATTAACAACTCAAAAAACCCAAGATGACAACCAGGCGCGATCTGATGAAAACCATGGCTTTATCAGCCTTTGCACTGCCAATGCTATCCCGGACAGGATGGGCGGCTCAGCTTAGTGGAATGAATGAACTTCGTAATGAGTTTGATATACCGCCGGTTCCATCTGCTGATGACCCTGAGTTCTGGGCTAAGATCCGCGATCAGTTCATGCTCCGGAAAGACGAAGTTTTTTTCAATACCGGAACGATGGGCGCCATGCCACGGGTGGTGGTTGCCCGCATGACCGAGCACCTGCATGTGGCAGCATCAAACCTTGCCGAGTGGGATTACGTTGCCGATGGGGATATGATGTCGGGGTATTTTCCCTATGAAGGCATCCGGACCAAGGCGGCCAAACTCATGAATGTTAATATGGGTGAGCTTGCGCTGACAGAAAACGTTACCATGGCGATGAGCTTCGTCTGCATGGGGCTTCAGTTAGCCAAGGGCGACGAAGTGATTACCAGTGATCAGGAACATCCGGGCGGAAGCAGTTCCTGGAAAGCCCGCCAGAAGCGTGATGGGATCATCTATCGCGAAATCGCCATTCCAAAGCCGGCCCATTCACCAAAGGAATGCCTTGATATTGTAGTGAATTCCTTTACGAAAAAGACCAAAGTTCTTATGATATCGCATGTGATTTCAGGCAGCGGAGCTATCATGCCTGTGAAGGAAATCTGTGCTGAAGCTCGTTCAAGAGGAATTTTTACGGTGATCGACGGCGCCCAGGCGCTGGGTAATATCCCGGTGGATATTCATGACATCGGATGCGATGCTTATGTGGGATGCTTCCATAAATGGGTGCTGGCTCCCAGCGGCAATGGTTTTCTGTATATCCGAAAGGATCGTATCCAGGAGATTTCTACAACCATCGCCAGCTCGCAGTGGGATAATCATGTTGATGAGGGATTCCGTTTTGTTAACCGTGGAACCGGCAGTCTTACCCTGTTGCACGGACTAGAGTCAGCGCTTGATTTCACCAATGAGATCGGTCAGGACAGGATACTGGCCCGGGTAAAATTCCTGGGTAATTATCTCCGCGATGAGCTCCGGAAATTGCCGAAAGTAAAAATCTTTTCTCCTTCCGATGAAAATATGTGTGGCGGGATCACGGTGTATAATGTTGATGGCTGGACCGGAGCAAGATTGCAGGAGCTGCTGTGGAATCGTGATAAGCTGAGGCCACGCGCATCAAGCGATATTCATGGATTGAGGCATTCTACGCATATTTATAACAGTGTAGCAGAGATTGACCGCTGCCTGAAGA
>CAILAQ010000494.1 GCA_903832165.1 uncultured Bacteroidota bacterium
ATACAGCTACCAGGTGAATGTCGGGTTTGCTTCCAAGCATAAATGAGGCATCTATCAGATCCTTCAATCCGATTTCATGTGCACTTAACTGGCGGGGAAAATCCTTGGCATATTCCGGATGCAACACCCTCACATGTCCGGCCGGGAACTGATCCAGCGAGGCATCGATAATGACGACGGTACGGTAGGATTGTATAAAACCCAGAAGGTGAAATCCTCCCGTACCGCCATCCATCAGATCAGCACCTGAATAGCCTTCAACCTCCAGCCTGTTGATCACATGAATGCCAACTCCTTCATCATTCAGCAGAATATTTCCAATTCCGAGGAGCAGGATCATTTTTCTGCTTTCTCCTTGCTATCGGTATCATGACGTTCGTATGCGTCCTCCTCAATAAATTTCCATCCCCCGATCATGGACGAGGTAATTCCCCGTCGCTCGATATAATCATGATAGAACACGAGATAAACGTGCACAATCGCAAAAAGGATGAATCCCCACATGAGGATATGATGCAATTCCCTGGCATGAATATCCCCTCCCAATAAAGGGACAATCCAGGCAAAAAGTTTTGGCAAAAACGAATTGCTCATCGCGGCATACATACCGAAACCTGTAAAACATTGCAGCAGAAAGATCAGGAAAGTGATAAAATAAATGAAGCTGGCCAGTGAATTGTGCCCAATCGAGTCAATCTTTTTATCTGTCACCATTAACACATCCAGCTTAATCTCATCTGACATCTCCTTCCATTGGGAACGCTTAAGCGGAATAAAATTGGTCCATTTGGCAAATTCGTTTCCAACAAATCCCCAATAAATGCGAAAGAGAAAATTAAAGAAAAATAGAAATGCTGCCACAAAATGAATAAAGCGGATAGTTCCAAACCAATAATTGAAATAGGCTTCGGTGCCATTCATTAATGCCGGCGGGTTACCTATCAGGTAGCCTGTAACACACAGCCCTGTTATACACAATGCATTAACCCAGTGATACACACGGACCGGCAATTCCCAGACATACACCTCACGTCTCGGGTTTGTTCTGTTTCTCATGGCTTAATAGGTTTTAAGGTCATGAATTGTTGTGCCGTTTTCATCATAAACATGAACAGCACAAGCCAGGCAAGGATCAAATGAGTGTATGGTACGGATAACTTCAAGCGGAAGTTTCGGGTCAGCTACCGGAGTTCCGATCAGTGACTCCTCAAAAGCGGACCGTTTTCCGTTCACATCTCTAGGGGAGGCATTCCAGGTGGTTGGTACCACCAGCTGATAATTGGCAATTTTCTTATCCTCTATAACGATGAAATGCGATAAGGCGCCGCGCGGAGCCTCAACCATCCCAACACCTTTGGCAGTCGCCGGCCAGGTTTCCGGTTCCCATTTATCGTTATTCATAGTGCGGGAATCGCCATTCTTGATATTCGCAAGAAGCTGATTATAGAATTCCAGAGCCCAGTCGCAGGTGAGTTTCGTTTCGAGTCCTCTCGCAGCTGTACGTCCAAGCGTTGAGAAGAGAGCTGCCACCGGAACATCAAGCGTTTTCAGCGTGCTTTCGATTACTTCCTTGTATTCAGCCTTGCCTGAAGCATATCCGATGAGCATTCTCGACAGAGGACCTACCTCCATGGCATTTCCTTTCCATCTCGGAGTTTTCACCCAGCTATATTTCTGCGATACATCCAAATGATCGTAAGGAGGTTTCGGACCGGTATAATTCAGTTTTGTTTCACCATCCCATGGATGCAGACCAACCTTATCTCCTTTGGAATAATCGTACCAGGAATTATTGACATACTCCTGGATCTGACCAGGATCATCGGCCTTAACTTCGTGAATGGTACTCAGGTCGCGGTTGAGGATAGCTCCTCTCGGCATTTTAAAACTTTCGGGATTATTATAGCCGTTGGTCGGAAAATCGCCGAATGACAGATAATTGGTCAATCCGCCACCGATTGCTCCCCAATCGCTCTTATAGAATGAAGCAACAGCAAGTAAATCCGGAATATACACCTGATTAACAAATGTTTTGGCATCTTCGAAAAGTTTACCAACCATAGCCAGTCGTTCAGCATTGACTGCATTAGCCTCTTCGATATTAATAGAGCAGGGAACGCCGCCCACCAGATAGTTCGGGTGAGGATTCTTACCACCGAAAATGGTATGAACCTTTACCAGTTCCTTTTGCCA
>CAILAQ010000495.1 GCA_903832165.1 uncultured Bacteroidota bacterium
CGGCCAAGGATATCGAGGCAATCAATAAATTCCAGAAATCAGGAGGCGGAGTGGTTGCTTTCGGATCTCTGAAAAGCAAGTCGACCAACAAGCTTCTCAAGACTTTTGGCGCTGAATTTACTGCTGAGGCCAAAACTCCAATGGCAATCACCGAAAAACTTAGTGTTACAATAAAAGCGACCTCCGCTCAAGTGGAGAGCCAGCGTATAACCTCCGCCTTGACTTTTGATCAGCCAAAAAACTGGAAGATACTGATACAGGATTCAGGAGACCAGCCGGTAATGGCAACAAAAAAAGTTGGCAAAGGAACCCTGCTGGTTTCCTCACGATCATTAGCAGGCAGCAATCCCAATGCTAAAGACTCCATCAACAAAGAGATCTGGAAGCCCCTGCTGATCCAGCTTGCATCCGGTAAAAAGATTGATCCTTTAAAAGAACTGAAAGGACTCGGGATTGAGGATCTGGAATACAATGACGACCATGGAACCTTCAAACTGAGCTACAATGATTACATGAAACCGTTTGCCGAGGCGATGGTGGATGTTTACAAGCGTTCCATGCCCTTTGTGGAAAAAAGGATGGGCGTGCCTCTTTCTCCCGGAATGGCCTCGCAGGTGACTTTGCTGGCAACGGGAGGCGGCGGCTTTTCGAGCGGCACGATTGTAGCCCTGGCAGTGTGGTGGGGTGGATTCCCGGAACGCGAAGACGGGATGATTGAGTTCCTTACCCATGAATCTGTTCATTCCTGGGTGCTTCCCTATCCGGAGGTATGGAATGAGCCTATTGCAACCTATGTCGGCAACCTGGTGATGATGGACATGGGCCATCAGGAAGAAGGCCTGAAACGGATTCAAAAGACCATTGAGCGGGCCACCAAAAATGATCCCGAAATGAAGAATTACGATTTATCAGGGAAGCTCACCGGAACCGGCAAGGAGCTGAGTGATGGCGAGAAAAACAACATTCACTGGGGCAAAACCTACTGGGTAATGGAACAATTACGGAAGGAAAATCCGAATATTGTGGCCGATTATTTCAAGTTGAAACGGCAATATGCTGTTCCCGGGAAAATTACAAAATACGACCTGAACAATACCGTCGCCTTACTTAGCAAGGCTATGGGGAGAGACTTATTTGACTGGTTTAATCAATACGGAATGCCTGTTGACCGGACCAAAGCTGAAATATAGCAGATAGAATGCCGGACTAAAGACTGGTTATCCTTTAACCCATTCATCCACCATGTGCAGAAACATCTTGATATCGAAAGGCTTGGACAGGTAATCTTTGGCTCCCGCCGTCATTAACAGCTCAACTTGTTTCGGCATGGCATCAGCGCTGATTATCACAACCGGAATGGATTTTGTTCCTGGATCTGCCTGCAGCATTGCCATTACTTGAGATCCATGAATATCGGGTAAGTCAAGATCAAGCAGAATCAGGTCAGGCTTATACTTCAAAGCCAGTTCCAACGCTGCTTTTCCATCCAGGCTGGAAATCATACTGATCCCCTGACGCTGACCGGAAAGTATGTTTTCAACCAGTTCTATATTGGATATATTATCCTCAATGTACAGAATGGTACCGGTCTTCGCACCGGCATCGGCCGGCAAACTGAAAGCTTCACCCATTTCTGCTCTTCTTTCCGGCGAACTCGCATAATTTTCAGTGAGTGGCAATTCAATCCAAAAAGTACTTCCTACTCCGGGCTGACTATCCACGCCAATTTTCCCACCCATGGCATCCATAAGTTTCCTGACAACCGCGAGGCCCAGACCGGTGCCTTCTGTTTCCGATCTGACATCTCCAAAACGCTCGAACGGGTTAAAAAGCTTGGGAATATCTTCCTGAGAAATTCCAATACCGGTATCTCTGATTGAAATTCTTACCGGAATATTGCCATTGCCGTAAATTTCCTCTTTTTCAATCTTTACAAGCACCGATCCACCGGCCCGGTTATATTTAATGGCATTACTCAGCAGGTTAAGCACAACTTGTTTCAAACGCTGCTGGTCGGCCATAACAAAAAGCCTTTCAGCGGAGGACACTTCCATTTCGATGGTCAACTGATTTTTTTCAGCCAGGTAATTAACCGAATCAACCAGTTCAGCAGCAAGATGGTATACGCTGACCGGCTCCATGCTCAGTGTCATGCGGCCTGCCTCGATCCGCGAAATATCGAGCACTTCATTTATCAGGTTGAGCAAATGGTTTCCGCTTTTCAAAATATGATTAACCCCCTTTTTCTGACCAGGTGTAAGTTGACCCATATTCAGCAATTGGGCGAAACCAAGAATTGAGTTCATCGGGGTCCGGAGTTCGTGGCTCATGCGCGAAAGGAACTCACTCTTGGCATGATTAGCTTTCTCGGCCTCGTTCCTGGCTTTGCTGATTTCCTCTTCGAACCGTTTGCGTTGAGTGATGTCTTCGAAAATGTAAAAGCGTCCGTAATATTCATCATTTTCACCCCGGATCTGGGTAGAAAAGCGCTGTATTGTCCGGTCCTCGGTGAAGGGTATCTCATCCTGGATGACGATGCGATTATCTTCATACTGAAGAGGTTTGCAAGATTCGGCAAACGCAGGTATATCCGTCAGCACGGCAAGGCAGTCCGGAATAATATCGTTATTCTTCATCTCGCCCAGCCTCATGCGCTCAGTTAAATGTTCAATGCCCCAGATTTCGCAGAACCGGTCATTGAAGTAAAGGATATCATCGGTCCGGTTATCAACTACCAGAAAACCCAGTGGTGATGATGTTGCCATAAGGCGCATCAGCGATTGATTCCAGTGGAGTTTCTCCTCTGCCTGCTTATAGTCAGTCACATCAGCAATAAACCCGTGCCAGAGCACCGATCCGTCAGATGCCCTTTGCGGAACAGCGTTACCAGACAGCCAGTGCACGCTTCCGTCATCAAACTTAACGCGGTAATCGTGTCGCCAAACAGACAGGTCCCCGGCCGATTTCTGAATAGATTCAACAACGCCGTCGAAATCTTCAGTGTGAATTCTGCCGAATATAGCAGAAGCATCATCAACAACTTCCTCCGGGGTAACCTGGTAAATATCACGAATACCCTCGCTTGCAAAAGGAAAACAGGAGGTGCCGTCGGGGCGAAGCTGATACTGGTAAACCACTCCCGGAAGCCGGCTGGCTATTTTCTGCAGCCTGGTTAAAGCTTCTTCCAGCGCAGCAGTTCTTTCTGCTATTCTGAGCTCCAGATTTGCATTGAGTTCCAGAATTTCATTTTCTGAATTTTTTCGCTCAGTTACATCTTCTTCAACAGCCAGATAATGGGTTATTGCTCCGTTCTCATCAATGACCGGTGATATTGATGCTGACACACAGTAGGACTCTCCATTCTTCTTTTTATTAAAAAACTCGCCTTTCCATTCCCTTCCGGAGGAGATTGTTTGCCATAGAATCTGATATTCTTCCTTTGTTTTTTTCCCCGAGCCAAATATTCTCGGGTTATTACCGATCAGTTCCTCCCGGGTATAGCCTGATAATTCCGTTACCTTTTTGTTGACATATTCGATATTACCACCAAGGTTGGTTATATAAGTCATTGCCGGACTTTGTTCCACCGCCTGGGATAATCTTTTTAATCCTTTCTCGCTTTTCAGCAATGCAGTTTCGGCCTGCTTCCATGAGGTAATGTCAGTCATGATGACCATCGATTCCTTACCGTTTTTGGATGCTTTACCTTCCAGGTGAATAATCAGGGAAGATTGAGTTCCGGTGATCAGTGGAACCTCGCAGGTTTCCTTTTCCAGGGTTTTAAATACTCTTTGCAGAAAGCCATTAAAAGCTTCCCGGGAACCTCTGGAAATAAAATGAACAAAATTCGTATTTAACAAAGC
>CAILAQ010000496.1 GCA_903832165.1 uncultured Bacteroidota bacterium
CCCCAGCCAGGTACGCCAGTACATCACGGTAGCGCCCGGAGCGAGGCCCCCTTCCATGATCTCATCCCAGCCAATAATATTGCGTCCCTTGCCGTTGAGGAATTTCTGCATCCTCTTAACGAACCAGCTTTGCAGTTCATTTTCGTCTTTCAGATTTTCCTGTTTCATCCGGAGCTGGCAATCAGGGCAAGCTTTCCAGCGGGTTTTTGGGCATTCATCACCTCCGATATGGATCAGCTGTCCGGGAAAAATATCAACCACTTCAGAGAGAACATCTTCCAGAAAAGAAATAGTGGAATCCCTGGTACAGTAAACATCCTCAAATACTCCGTAATCAGGGGTTACTTCCAGTTTTTTAGAGAAGCATGCCAATTCAGGATAGGCTGCCAGTGCAGCGGTAGAATGGCCGGGCATCTCAATTTCCGGAACTATGGTAATGAATTTGTGCTGGGCGTATTTTACCAGCTCCCTCAGCTGTTCCTGGGTATAAAATCCGCCATGCTCCGTTGCATCATATTTCCTGGGTTTATCGCCTGCATGGCCTTCAATCGACTGCCTCCTCCAGGCACTTATTTCCTGCAGTTTCGGATATTTTTTTATCTCGATACGCCACCCCTGGTCATCGGTCAGATGCAGATGAAAATGGTTGATCTTATAAAAGGAAAGCAGATCAATATAACGGTATAAAACTTCGATGGGCTGGAAATGCCGGGCTACATCGAGCATAAATCCCCGGTATTCAAAACGCGGAGAATCGTCGATTATCAGGCAGGGGATTTCCCAATTTCGGGTCACTGCATTCCGCCTCTCGATATCCGGGGGAAGCAGTTGGCGAAGGGTTTGAAGGGCATAAAATAATCCGGCAGGCGATTTAGCGGAAACTTCAATTCCTTTGGTTGCTACTATCAATCGATAGGCTTCCTCACCTGTAATCGAAGGATCGGTTTTTATCGAGATATAATTTGTTGCCGGGGCCCGGCGCACATATTTCAGAGGAGATCCCAGCGGAGCTTGAATGAATGTTTTGAAATCATCGGCGACTGCCGTAACCGCGGAATTATCCGTATCAATAGCAAAAACGGTATGCTGATCGAGAATAAATTCTCCCTGCATTTCCACCATTTTCGCGGGTTTTGGGATCAGTGCGGTTTGAGCCCTCGAAGAATAAGGCAGAAGGCAGAAGGCAAAGGGCAAAAGGAAAGGCAGAAGGCGCAAGGCAGAAGACAAAAGGGAAGGGTTAAAGTTCATAAGGTGGAAGATTGAAAGGTGTAGGAGCCGGAGCCGAGTGTGTAGACGGCGGCATTGTTTTCCATGCGGAGGAACTTTACGCCTGCGGATTTGGCGGTTGGTTTACCGGATTCGGTGACAGAGCTTTCATTCATTGCCGGCACATAAACGGTAGCCGAAGTATTTGCAGGGACTGTTACCTCCATAATCAGTTTATTACCGGTTCGCTGCCAGTTGCTGACAATGAGTCCATGTATTGAGTTATAGCTGCATTTTACCCAGGTAAGATCGCCAACTATTGCAGGTTTGATGATTATATTTTTGAAACCGGGAGCGGATTCATCGGCCCGTATGCCTGCCAATCCCTGATAAAACCAGCCACCCGGACTGGTGAAGCAGGAGTGGATTTGCGACCAGTAGCCATTCCATTGTTCCCAGAGGGTAGTAGCGCCCTGCGAAAGCATATAACCCCATCCGGGATAGGTTTCCTGGTTGAATATTGTATACAGCAGGTCGTTTCGCCCGGAGTCCTGCAGATATTGAATCAGGAAATAAGTTCCCAGCATGCCGGTATCCAGGTGCCCTTGATTTTTCAGCATTATACACTCTTCCAGCTTCTGCATCACCGACTTCTGCATATCGTCGGGAACCATTCCCGTCATCAACGGCATCAACTGGTATGATTCCTCGTTTAACACGTAAAGCTGCTGTTGTTTATCATAAAATGCCGCATGAATAAGCGGTTTGATTTCCCTGATCCTTGTGCGGCATTGTGTCACCTCATCCGCCTTTCCAAGGGCATCGGCAGCTTTGGCCAGTTGTTCCCACAGATACAGCCGGTAGCAGTTATTGAACAGTTCGGCTGCCGGTTTTTGAGGCCAGTTATTGGTATCCATCCCCCGGCCCACGGCTACCCAATCGCCGATAAAATCCCATTCGCCGCCGTAATGCCTCAGCACTCCGTTTGTACATTTTGCCTCAAGGAATTCAATGTAACGCCGCATGGGTTCGTATGCCTGTTCCAGCAAACGGCGATCGCCGTAATACGTATACATTTTCCAGGGAATCACGCAGCCGGCACCGCCCCACCCCGGTCCGCCCCCGCCGCCCGAATTCGGAGCGGTATGCGTCATTTCCCCGGTTTCCTGATTTTGAGCATCCTGCCAGTCAACGGCCCATTTTCCATAATGGGCAGCAGCGTTGCGGTTCATGACCAGTGATTCGATGCCTACCTGCCCGTCGCCATAGCCCAGGCGCTCCCGGTGGGGACAGTCGACCATGTAGCCTCCAAGATCAAGACACCGGAGCGTCCACAGGTTTGCCCGGTGAATGCGATTGAACAGCTCGTTGGAGCATTCGAACGAACCGTCGGTTTCCAGGTCCGATTCAATCAGGAAGGCCTCAGCATCCCGGAGCACCGGCTTGGCGGGCAATCCCTCGATAATCACATACCGGAAGCCGTGATAATTAAATTTAGAGCAGAACTGTTCACCTGGCTCGCCGGCTGAAATAAACTCGTCTGCCTGGTTAAAGGTCTGGAAACTAACTTTACCATCGGGTGTATCAAAATTTCGCTGTGAGGTTGCTTTAAGCTTTCCTGCGGGCGACACATCGCCCTCCGGGGTTTGGAACTGTTTATCAGCATAATACATCACTATGCGGTCGCCTGATTTCAGCAGCGGCATTTTCAGCCGGAGCCAACCGGAAAGGTTGGTGCCAAAGTCGAGCACGCAGATTTTCGGAGCCAGATCAGTTGCGGATTTTAAAGGGATGACTTCCCCGATACGATTCGGAGGGCAGGATTGCGCCGTCACTTTACCTGCCGGAGCCGCAACAACCTGAACGGGTCGCCACTGACCCGCAGAGCAACCCGCTTCGCTCCAGCCTTTGATGGTTGCGCGGGCATCAAAGCTTTCGCCGCCCATTCCGTCCCAGGCCCAGTTACCAAGGGGAGTGTACGGACCCGGAGCGCACATCCAGGAGGCATCCGACCCAATCTTAAGCATTTTCCCTCCCACGGATATTTCAATTTGTATGCGGGCAAGCGGGCCCGACCGGTACCAGCCCATATCCATCCAGAGTCCGATACAATTGGTGCCTGAGTTCAACAGCTTGCCTATATCATAAGTTTTGCAGAACGAGCGCATTTTCAGGTCGGATATGGCGGGAGAGAGCACATCGTCGCCCACCTTTTTACCGTTCACATGCAGCTCGAAATAACCCATAACATTTATACAGGCGGTCGCATGTTCAGGAGCTGCATCAAGGATAAACTCTTTTCTTACCAAGGGTGCCGGCGAATTTTTCTGGTCCGAAACAATTGGATTAATCCAAAGTGCCTGCCAGTCTTTTGGTTCCAGGAGTCCCATCGTCCACAACGCCGGCTTGCTCCATACCGAAGGTTTTCCGTCCTTATCCCAGGTGCGAACTTTCCAGTAGCAGCGTGTCCCAGACTGCAAAGGTTTTCCGCCATACTCCATCTGTATGCTCTGATCGGAAGGTACTTTTCCGCTTTCCCACAAATCGCCGCTGCCTTTTTCCAGTATACCGGGCGTTGAGGCTACCAGCACAGCGTAAGCAGTTTGCCGCTGACCACGTTGTTCTGATTCGGTTATCCAGCTCAGACGGGGCTTCACAACATCGATGCCGAGAGGATTGGTGAGGTATTCACAGCGAAGGTTTGCTGGTCTTGTTTCCTTTTGTGCGGCGGACAATACATTATAGGGCAGAAGGCAGAGGGCAAAGGGCAAAAGGAATGTTTTAAGTGACATATTGAAGGATTAAGAAAGTAAGCATTTACCGGCCGATCCAAAGTACGGAATTTCCGGGGTTTAGATACATGGGCAGTTGGCAGTTGGCAGTTGGCAGTTGGCAGTTGGCAGTTGGCAGTTGGCAGTCGGCAGTTGGCAGTCGGCAGAAAGAGAAGGCTCAAGGCACAAGGCTC
>CAILAQ010000497.1 GCA_903832165.1 uncultured Bacteroidota bacterium
ATATCCTGGACAAATTCCCGAAACCAAAGCTCACGTTAAAGGCTCATCCGTATTTGACTGCCTATCTGTTATACGGATTTCCATCAATTCGTATGAAATGGTCCTTTAAACATCGCAACTGGTTAAAGATTAAGTCAGATCCAAATCTTGGTATTCTGAATTATGAATTTCTCGATCAAAACGGAGAGAAATTCGTTATCTAAGAAATCTATTATTCCTTCCATTATGTACAAGCAGAAGAATCACCTATTTGTCTTGCTGACACTTTGTGTCTTGATGGGCTCTTTTCTTTCTTCAAAAGCTCAGATGGCTGATCCGGTTTCCTGGTCATACTCTTTAAAACCCGTGAATGACAGCATTATTGACTTACATTTTAATGCATCCATCGAACCAACCTGGCATATGTATAATCAGACAGTTGCTTCTCCGGTGATACCAATGACATTTGCATTTGAAGCATCCTCTGATTACAAACGGGTAGGTAAAGTTGTCGAGATCACCAAAGCTTCGGCCGAGTTCGATCAGATGTTCAGTATGAAGGTTACCTTTTTTGCCATTGAAGCAAAATTCGTTCAAAAAATCCAAATCCTTAACAAGCAAGGGTTCGCAATAAAAGGAACTGTTGATTATCAAACATGCGATGATAAGTCATGCTCCCTTGGATCAGCTGACTTTTCTTTCCTGATTGGCAAAACCGGCACCGCCAGTGCTGTGCCAGCAACAACGAATCCTTCCGGAATCGAAGAAAAAAATGATGGCGGTGCGGATAAAACGCCAGCGACTGGAGTCAAGGCAAATGAACGTGCAGCGAAAGCCGAAAACGCAGAAATCAAGAATGCGACAACCCCGAATTCTTCAGGCAGCCTCTGGAAACTCTTCTGGATTGCATTTGGCAGTGGCCTGATCGCTCTTTTGACTCCATGCGTTTTCCCAATGATACCGATGACTGTTTCATTTTTCATGCATGGGGAGAAATCAAGAAAAAAATCCCTGTTTGAAGCGATATTCTTCGGGATATCAATTGTGGCTATTTTTGCTGTAATCGGAACAATCGTTGCTGTTGCATTCGGTCCTGGAATTGCAAATTTCATGAGCACCCACTGGATTCCCAATGTGCTGTTCTTTCTGATATTTCTTTTCTTCGCCGCATGGTTCTTTGGTATGTTTGAAATTACCCTGCCGAACTGGATGATAAGTAAATCGGACCAGCAAGCTGATAAAGGTGGCATTGGTGGACCTTTCTTCATGGCATTTACCACGGTTCTTGTATCGTTTTCATGCACAGGCCCAATAGTCGGTACCGTACTGGTGCAATCTGCAGGTGGCGAAATTCTTAAGCCTATAATTGGCATGCTTGGGTTTGGAATTGCTTTCGCACTTCCTTTTACCTTGTTTGCTATTTTTCCTTCCTGGTTAAGTTCCCTGCCAAAGTCTGGTGGCTGGCTTAACTCAGTTAAGGTTATTCTGGGTTTCGTTGAACTCGCACTGGGATTGAAATTCCTGAGTATCGCAGACCAGACGTACCATTGGGGAATCCTGGACCGCGAAGTTTATCTTGCCTTCTGGATCGTTATCTTCACCTTGATGGGCTTTTATCTTTTAGGAAAAATTAAATTCAAACATGACAGCGATGTTCCTCATGTCGGAGTTCCCCGACTATTAATGGCCATCATAACATTTACCTTCGTTGTTTATATGATACCCGGGATGATCGGTGCTCCCTTGAATGCTCTGGCCGGATATCTTCCACCAGAAACATCAAGTGATTTTGACTTAAAACATATCATTCGCGAAAGCGTGGATAATCAGGCTGGCATTGGAACCGAATCAAAGGTGATTTGTGAAAAGCCCAATTACTCAGACAAGCTTACCCTTCCGCACGAGATAAAGGGTTATTTCGATTATGATCAGGCTTTAGCCTGTGCCAAGGATCAAAACAAGCCAGTTTTTATCGACTTTACTGGTCATGGCTGTGTAAATTGTCGTGAAATGGAACAGAGAGTCTGGGCTGACCCCCGGGTACTGCAGCGACTAAAGCAAAAATATGTTGTTGTTGCTTTATATGTTGATGACAAGGTTATTGAATTACCGGAATCCCAATGGGTTAAATCTGTCTTTGATGGTAAAATCAAAAAGACCCTGGGTAAAAAGTATCAGGACTTCCAGATCACGAGATTTAAACAGAATACGCAACCGCAATACGCCTTACTCGACACTGAAGGTAACCTATTGGTTCCTACAAGATCCTATGATCTCAATGTAGATGCTTTTATTGATTTCCTTGACAATGGGCTGAAAGAATTCGAAAACCAACACAAAACCAATTAAGCCTTCAATATTCGAGGCCCTGTCATCTTATTCCTATCGTACTCTTATCTTTTGTCTGTTTATTTTCAGGTCTTCCTGACTGCACCAGGCTGGTAAAACCTTGAATACCCGGATGACCTTGAGGGGATCAGCTTGCCGGCATTATAGTCAGGCCACCTGGCGTCAACCATGCGAATAGTTTCAGCGTTCATCAGAGTTGGGTTTGGCCATGGTCGTAAAAACCCATCCAGCTCTTTCGTTTTCACAGTTGCATCAATGAACATCATGCCCGCATTCCTGCCATTTGCAGCCGGGTAAATCCTCACATCCGACAGGACATCTGCATTACTTCCGGTTAGCCAGACAATTTGATGAGGATCTAAAAGGTCAGCCCATTCATCAAGAATGACCCAGAACTTTACGTCAGCCAAATATTCCGACAGGCGAATTTCATCCTCAATATCGCTAACGGCACCGGGATAGGTTTTCCTCATTGAAATTATTCCTGCTGAAATACCCTCCTTCATCCAATTAAGATTCATGTCAACAATCTGGGGATGCTGTGAACGAAAAGCAATAATGACTTGCTCATCTATCAAGTTCAGTGTTTCCGATTCCTGCATGAGTTCAGGTCCAGTTGCATCAAGGCCAAGTTTACCTCCAAATGCCGCTTCCTTCGCAGCATGATCAAGAATATCAAGCGGTCCGGAGGCTCTCTCCATATTTTTAGAAGGATCAACACGTCGGGAAATATACCTGGCCAGTTCAAGGTAGCTGGTTAAATCAGGTCCATCGGCAGTTATAATGATAAAC
>CAILAQ010000498.1 GCA_903832165.1 uncultured Bacteroidota bacterium
ACTAATTAAATCAAATGAGGCAATAATAAGCGAAGTAGTATGTCCGATGGTGAAAGCCGTGACCAGAATGAGGATCTTCTTCCATTGCTTTATCTGGTAAACAGCCATTAACGTGATCAGAAAAAGGAGATGGTCGTATCCTTTAAGATCTGTTATGTGTTCAATCCCAAGTTGAAGGTACATCTGGAAAGTGGACATGGACTTTAGATTTAGCTAGCGTAAAAGTACTAATTTTGCAAGGTTTTAGACGAGATGATGAGACTAAGATATTTGTTAAGCGGGGTTTTAATCTTTATTGCAATCAATGCATACAGCCATCCGTTACACCTGAGTTTTACTAACCTGGAGTTCAATACGGCAAACAACAGGTGGCTGCTTACAATTAAAGTTTTTACCGATGATTTCTCGTCAAATCTGAAAACCTCAACAGAACGGGAACCAATAATGGGTATTAAAACCAAAAGCGATCAAACTGAAAATCTTTTGAAGCTTTGGCTTAGCACCAGATTTCAGATCTGGTTCGATACCAGGCCTGTGGAGATCAGTATCTGGAAGCTGGATGCTATTAAGGTCAGGGACGATGCAACCTGGTTCACTTTTACTTTTTCCTCACCACTGCCGGTTTCTGAAATCAAAATACATAATTCTATACTTCTCGACTTATATCCTGACCAAAAGAATTTGTTTGTGCTTGTTCTTGGACAGACTCAATCAGCCTATGAATTCAAAAATAAGGATCAGGAAACCATCATCAAACTGAACAAGTAGGTACGAAATTTGTAGCTTAACCGAATATTTCCCTGAATTTGAAAGTGAGATTCAATATAGCGGTTTTATTTCTTTTATTTTGCTGGCTGCCTGTGTCGGTATTCGCAACTCATAATAGGGCAGGGGAGATTACGTATAAGCAGATCAGTGATTTAACATATAGAATAACGGTTACCACTTACACTTCCACCGGTCCGGAGCCTGTTGCAGATCGCCCGGCACTCGAAGTTCAGTTTGGTGATGGAACCAAGGTCGAAGTGAGCAGAACTGAGGAAGTTTATCTCCCCGATTATTATAAAAGGAATAAATATGTTTGTGAACATACTTATCCCGGACCCGGGACCTATCAGATTTTTGTTGAAGATCCGAACAGAAACAGGAATGTGAAAAACATACCAAATTCCGTTAACGTTGTTTTCTCGATAAAAAGTATCCTGATTATAAATCCATCAATCGGGCACAACAGCACTCCTGTTTTGCTAAATCCTCCGATTGATAAGGCGGCCCTGGGTTATACGTTTATCCATAATCCTGCCGCCTTTGATCCTGATGGCGACAGCCTGTCATATAAGCTTGCAATCTGCACGGCTGAAGGTGGTAAGGAAATTGAAGGTTATACATTTCCACCATTCAGCGATTCACTGGTAGTAAATGAACGTACCGGTGACCTGATCTGGGCAGCTCCAACCGAAATCGGAAAGTACAATGTCGCCATGACCATTGAGGAATGGCGCAGTGGTGTCAGGATCGGCAGGATCCAGCGGGATATGCAGATTGAGGTATTTGAATCATTAAATAAGCCACCGATTATAACCGGAGCCGGCAGATTTTGTGTCATTGCCGGCGAAACCTTCCGCACTGAAATCAGGGCCACCGATCCAAACGGTGACAGAATAAACCTGAAAGCGTCAGGTGGCCCGTTTACCCTTGAGGTAAATCGCGCAGTATTTCAACAGGTCGTTTCCACTCCGGGCACGGCCGTTGGAACCATCACATGGAAAACAGATTGTACTCTGGTAAGAAAGCAACCTTATCTGATGATCATAAAAGCTAAGGATACTTTAAATGAATTGCAGTTGATCGACAGCAAGAATGTGGAAGTATTTATTCAGTCACCTCCTGTCAAAAACCTGAAGGCTTCACCGGCTTCATCCTTTGTATCCATTTCATGGGATCCTTGCGAATGTGCCACTGCCATAGGTTACCGGATCTATCGGAAAACAGGTTCTTCATCCTTCACACTTGATACCTGCCGAACCGGGGTGCCTCCTGAATTGGGGTATACGCTTGCCGGTGAGGTTCAGGGACATGCCAGCACCCAGTTTATCGATTCCAATAATGGTAAGGGACTCGACCAGGCTACAGATTATTGCTATCGTGTAATCGCCTATTTTCCGGATGGTGCTGAATCTTTGATTTCTGAGGAAGTTTGCACACGGTTGGTCCGTGGTTTTCCTTTGCTTGTAAAGGTTTCAGTTTCTAAAACCGATAAGGTGTCCGGGCAAATACAACTTGCCTGGTTAAGCCCAACTGCAGAACAATTGAATGGCGCAACCGGACCGTATATTTATAAAATCTATCGTTCCGATGGCTTTTATTCTCAAAATCCGATATTGATCGATTCAGTAGGAAATCTCGGAATTACGAGCTATATCGACAAGAATATCAATACGTTAAATTCGAAATGGTCTTATCAGGTAGAGCTGTGGAACATCGAGCAGGGAAACCGTTTCAGAATCGGAGTTCCACAGATGGCTTCTTCAGTCTTTCTTACGCTTGGCGCATTCAATAAAGCAATCAAACTAAGCTATGAGAAAAATGTTCCCTGGGTGAACGGGAATTATGTGATTTACCGAAATGCGGGAAATCAGGAGGATTCAGTCGGTCAGACCGCTGAAACAAGTTACACCGATGCGGGCCTCTTGGAAGGGGTATCCTACTGCTACAGGGTTAAAAGTATTGGGGGATTCCCTGACCTGGGAATATCAGGTATTATTAATTATTCACAAGTCAGTTGTGCTATTCCTATTGATACTGTTGCTCCCTGCCCACCGATTCTGGTTGTTAAAAGCGTTTGTGAAAGCCTTGGAAATATGCTTACCTGGAATAATGTAAATGATTCCTGTTGCACTGATGCAGCGAAGTATCGTATCTATTACCGGAATTCAGCAGAGGGGGATTTGGTTCGTATCGACTCATTAGCCCCTGCCGATAAAACGGCATATATGCATTTCCCTGACAAAACCATGGCCGGATGTTATGCGGTTACTGCTGTAGATTCAGTCGGAAATGAGAGCGCATTCTCAAATATTATTTGCGTGGATGACTGTATCAATTATTCCATTCCAAACGTATTTACACCAAATGGCGATGGGATGAACGACTGGTTAAGACCAAATCCTTACAACCGGGTGGAAAAAATCGACTTGAAGATCTTCTCCAGATGGAATATCGTTGTTTTTGAGACTGCAGATCCGGAAATCAATTGGGATGGAAAAAGTAAACTAAACGGAAAACAAGTTCCTGCGGGAGTTTACTATTACGTATGTACTGTTTTCGAGAGGCGCCTGACTGGCACGGAGCCACGTTATCTGACAGGATTTATTCATGTTTTGTATAGTGAAGTTAAAAATTAGCCCAATGGTCAGAAGATTTTTCACAGGGATTCTCTTTCTGGCAGTAACATTTGCGGGAATTGCCCAGGGTACCCAAACGAACCGATCATTAATCAGGGCCCGATATCTTTTATCTGAAAAGATGTATCAGGAAGCTTTTGCATCTATTCAAAATCAGCAAGTAACAGGTTCGGAGCAGATCTTGCTTGCCCTCACCATGGGAAAGGCATTATCAGGCCTTAAAAACTATGTTGAAGCGAATAGCTGGCTGGAGCGGGTGTCAGGCGATGGCCTGGCTGAAGCAACATATTACATGTCGAAGAATTTTATTGCTTTGAAAGATTATACCAGGGCCATCGAATATCTTGGCAAACACCTGGCTGATAAAGGACATTATCCGGCAAAAATTATTCAACTTGATCCTGATTTTTCAATATTTGAGAACAATCGTGATTGGATTCATTTATGGCAGAAGGAATGGTATTCAGAGACTGAACAACAGGTTGCTGAAGGAGTTTACCTTATCTCCCTCGGACAAGTCGAAGATGCCGGTACGCTGGCTGAGAAGCTGGTAACTGCTCAACCGGGTGATCCACAGCCTTGGTTTCTGAAGGCCCGTGTTCATCATATTCTGAAGGAGGAAAAGCTTTTTCATGATGCATTGGACAAATCCTGGCAGCTCGCTGCTGAAAACATCTCCCTCAGGAATGAATTGCTTCGGTATGCAGTTGAGACCGGTGATTTTGACAAGGTAAACGGAATGACTGCGGACCTGTTAAGAAGGGATCCATCCAATCCTGAATATATCATCGACAGAGCCCTGGTTCGCATTTTGGACGGTAAGGAATCACTGGCAGTTAAAGAAATCGAAATCGTCGAAGAAAACGGCATTGAACCCACTGAATTATATTATCAGGCAGGCAGGAAGATTTTGTCATCATCGCCGGGTCAGGCGGAATCTTACCTCACTAAAGCTATTGATTCGGGGATTCTGGATTTCAGGTTTTTTTATTCAAGAGGATTGGCCCGCATCGGTCTTGAAAAAACAGATCTGGCGCTCAGTGATTTGGCTATGTCTTTGGATATCAATCCGAATCAGCCGGCATTATATATGGCGAGAGCCGGAATCCGTTTGGATATTGGGGATAGTGAAGGAGCCTGTCACGATTGGCGAAAAGCGCTTGAGATGGGTAATGCAAAAGCTGCCGACCTTCTTTATAAGTATTGCCGGTTACCCTGATTGCCCATATATCCTGATCTCCCTGATTAATTCCTCCATATCTGTTTCAGTGGTAAATGGATTCATCAACGACGATCTCAGATAAACTTTGTTGTTAATGTGTGTTTGTACAACGTAAAATTTACCCGATTCGATCAGTTTCCTTCGAATAACGGCATTCATCTTGTTAATTTCATCCTCTGATTTTCCTGAACCGATGTATCGGTAGCAAACAATATTGCTTTCGGGCTGATATGGCAATTCAAAGTCTGCTGATTGGCTGATTAATGATGCAAATACACTGCCCAAATCATAACATTCTGTAAAATAATCGATAAAGATCTGCGGGCCATAAGTCCTCAGAATGGAGTATACTTTTACACCCATCATGTTTTTGGTACATTCCATCGTTCTGGTAGCGGAATTAAACCAGGGCTCGCGCTCTTCATCATTTAGTAAATAGGAGGCTTTCTGATTGAAGGTTTCATAAGATCTTTTTCCGTCCCTGAAAATAACGGCGGTGGTGAGTGCGCTTATTCCAAGCATTTTATGAAAGTCAATAACAATCGAATCTGCCCTTTCAATCCCTTTTGTCAGATGCTTGTATTTAGGTGTTATGGAGGCAGCGCCACCATGAGCTCCGTCAATATGGAACCATAGCCCGTGTTTTTCGCTGAAATCAGCCATTTTTTCCAGGGGATCATAGGAGCCAGTGGAAGTGCTGCAGGCGTTTCCAATAAGTACTAATACTTTAATGCCTTGCCTTTCAGCATCTTTATATACTTCTTCCAGCTTACCGGCATCAAGCTTATGGTGTTTGTCCGATGGGACCTTTATTACTCCCCGCTGACCCCAACCCATGATATGAACCGCCCTGGAGACGCTGTAGTGAGACTCTTCACTTACCATGACAGCTGGCTGAAATTCATCCTTTTTTCCATGAGTCCAATGATCATATCCGGATTGGTGCTGACGGGCTGCCAGAAGAGCGGTCAGATTACCTAATGAGCCGCCGGAAGTCAGTACGCCTGATGCTTCACTGGTGAAACCCATCGCACCGGTCAGCCATTCAATAACAACACGTTCCATAGCTGTACTCACCGGTCCCATCTCATAAATGGCAGATCCGTTATTCAATGTTCCGTTAAGCATTTCGCCTAAACCAGAGAGGGGCAGCGAAGCACATACCTGATGACCCAGATATTTCGGGTGATGAATGTGTATGGTTTCGTTAATGGTATCCTTCCAGAACAGGTCGAAATCGAAATCCTCGCCAAGATCCTTCTGCCACTTGAGAAACCGTTTATCGGGATCCATCCATGGAAGTACGATCTTCTCGGTTTGATTCAATGATGCCTCAAGATGGTCGGCGATAAGGTCAACCAATTGATGAGCCTGATCCCTGAAGTTCTTCGGATCATAAGCTAGTTTAAGTAAATCAGTCATAAAGGAGACCGGGTTTATGCTTTCTTCGTTTTTCGCAAAACAAAATACAATCCCAGTATAGCAAGTGGGATGCTGAGTATTTGTCCCATATTCAGTGGCATAGTTGCTTCAAAGGCTGATTGGTCAACCTTGAGGAATTCAACGAAAAACCGGAATCCAAAAACCAGTAACATAAACCAGCCGAACAATTTGCCTTCAATAAGCCGGATATCCGTTTTCCAATACTGATACATCAGGAATCCAAAGATGAGCAGATAGGCTAATGCTTCATAAATCTGCGTTGGATGCCGGGGAATCTGATCTTCGCGTACAAAAGTAAATGCCCACGGCAGGTTCGTGGCTGTGCCATATATTTCACTGTTGATCAGATTGCCTGTCCGGATGAAGGCCCCGGCCAGAGCAGTTGGAACTGCTACTTTGTCCATAGCCCAGAGAATATTCTTCTTGCTGTATTTCTTCGACCAGAACCAGAGCATGATAATAATACCAATCGCACCTCCGTGACTGGCTAATCCGCCGTGCCATATTTTAATGATTTCTGCAGGATGCTGGCTGTAATATCCCCAGTCATAGAACAAAACATGGCCAAGACGCGCACCGATAACAGTTCCGACAACTACGTAAAGGAACAAGCTATCCACGAGTTCGGTTTTCATCCCCTCGCGCTTGAACATCTTCGATACAATATAAATCCCTGCAACAAAACCCAGGGCGAAAAGCAATCCATACCAACGCACAGACCAATCCCCGATATGAAAAATAATTGGATCAGCGTTCCATAAGATTCCGTTCTTTGGCTCCATAATTTATTAACCTACAATTTGAATCCAAAGGTAGTTTTTTCGTTATGAATCCGATTTATTTGCGTGGTTTTCATCAGTAAGTTGTATAAGTTGAAATAATTCGGATAAATTGTTTCCTTTACATTAAACTTAATAACCTATGAACCCCTCATGAGCCAGGCTCGCAAAATGCGATGAAAATAATTTGAGGGCTCCATGAGTACAAGCCTATTAAACCTGAAACACTAATATATCTACGAATGAAAATCAGAAAACTAACCTTGATCTTTTTTCTGACCATCTTCCCATCATTTCTCCTGATGGCACAAGTGACAGAGAAAACAGAAAAGAAAGAAAAGACAAAGAAGGGTTTTAGCTTCGGAGCAGTCCCGGCTATTGCCTACGATTCTGATCTTGGCTTTCGCTATGGAGCGTTGGCAAATTTTTATGATTATGGTGATGGTACCATTTATCCATTTTACAAGCATTCCCTTTATGTTGAATGGTCGCATACCACGAAAGGGAGTGACCTCAAGCAGCTGAAGTATGATTCAGAGTACCTGATTCCCGGAATCCGTGTTACCGGTGATGCGCGACTTGAAACTGAGCAGGCAATGGACTTCTTTGGGTTCAATGGCTTTGAAACAGCTTATAATCCTGCTTTTACATTAGTTAACGATCCGGGATATATTTCGAGAATGTTTTATAAGATGGATCGTAAGACACTTCGGATGCGTGCCAATTTTCAGGGTAAAATTATCGGAAGAAAATTAAGGTGGTTTGCCGGCTTGTCCTATTATAATATCGGCCTTGATTCGGTTAATGTAAGCAAACTTAATAAAGGCAAAGAAGGAGATAAGGTTCTTCCAAAAGTTGACGGCTTGTATGATATCTTCGTTAAGAAAGGTG
>CAILAQ010000499.1 GCA_903832165.1 uncultured Bacteroidota bacterium
CCCATCGTGCGGGTTGAAGGATAGTCACCCCGTTCTCTTTCTTGCACTGTCCGATACCGGCGGCGACTTTCATCCTGTCCTCAAGAATGTTCATCAGCTCCTGATCAAGGCGGTCAATCTCACTTCGGAGAGATTCAAGCTGGAGCTGGAATCCATCGCTGCCCGGATCTGTTTTTCTCAGAATAAGCTGACTGAGCAACTGGACAAGCTCCTCAGGTGTGATTTGCTGCTTGGCATCCGACCATGCATTGTCTGGATCAGGATGCGTTTCAATCATCAACCCATCGAAGTTTAAGTCCATGGCTTTTTGCGAAACCTCAAGAAGTAATTTGCGGCTGCCTGAAATATGGCTGGGATCACAAATTAATGGCAAATCAGGCCTTATCCTTTTTAATTCTATTGGAATCTGCCAGTTGGGGGAATTCCTGTACCTGGTTTCCGAGAAACTTGAAAAACCCCGGTGAACAGCTGCAATCCTGGTGATGCCAACTTTCTGCAATCGCTCGATGGAGCCAATCCATAAATCCACATCTGGATTTACAGGATTCTTAACACAAACCGGGATGTCAACACCACTTAATGCATCAGCAATTTCCTGAATGGTAAAGGGATTAACCGTGGTCCTTGCCCCAATCCAGAGAATGTCAACCCCGTATTTCAAGGCTTCATAAGCGTGCTGGGCATTGGCAACCTCAGTGGTGGTAAGTAACCCGGTCTCTTCCTTAACCATCTTGAGCCATTTTAATCCTTTTACCCCAACACCTTCAAACGAATTCGGCCGGGTGCGGGGTTTCCAGATTCCAGCACGAAAAACCTGTGTGCGGGTTGATTTCAATCGCCTGGCTGTTTCTAATACCTGCTCCTCGGTTTCAGCAGAACATGGTCCCGCAATGACTAACGGCCTCGTTGCATCGAAACCCCAACCTTCAAATTGTGTTGCTGCTATTTTTGATTCCATGGGTTCAATTTTAATGTTTTTTGTATAATGTTTGCTTTTTTTATCAGATCCCTTACCTTGTTTGTTTCTCCTGCCTGTATAAGATCTTTGATCAGAGTCATTTTTTCGATATACGTATTCATTACCTCGACAACATTTTCACGGTTCTGATCAAAAACCGGTACCCACATATCTGCAGATGATGCAGCCAGCCTGACTGTACTGTCGAATCCCCCGGAAGCGAGGTTGAGAATGTTCTTTTCATTCTGTTCCTTGTCCAGAACAGTAAGCGCAAGAGCAAAAGAGGTGAGGTGAGAGATATGTGATACATACGCTGTATGTAGGTCGTGCTCCTTTGAGCTCATGAATATCAGTCTCATATTCAAGGCCATATATAAATTCGTGATGCTCTCCAGGGCCTTCGGATTGCTGAGCGCCATATCGCAGATGATACCTACCTTTTTATTGAATAGTCCTGAAATGGCAGCTTCCGGTCCTGAAAATTCGGTACCTGCCATCGGATGCGAAGGAACATAATTTGAACGCTTGGGATGATCCTTTACCATCTCAGCAATGCTCATCTTGGTAGATCCCACATCGGTTACCGCCTGGTGGGTAACATAATCAAGCACAAATGGCAAGAGGGAAAGAATCCCGTCAACCGGAATGGCCAGGATGATCAGGTCGGCTTGCTGAATCCCTTCAACAAGCTTAGTCACTTCATCCACTAAACCTCTTTCTAAGGCTATCTGTGCATAGACCGGATTTTTTTCAACCCCGATAACACGATCGGAAAAACGCTTTGTCTTTAATTCAAGCCCTATCGATCCGCCGATCAAGCCAAGGCCAATAATACATACTGTCATGATTTAACTTCTTTAATTCTGTCAATCGCGCTGCTGATCACCTCTTTGGGCTGACAAAGTGAGACTCTTACATATTGGTCTCCCTGTGGCCCGAAAATAAACCCGGGAGTGATGAATACCCTCTTCTCCAATAATATCCTGTCAGCCAAGTCCTGACCTGAAATCTCTGATAGTGGAATTCGGGCCCAAACGAAAAGTCCGGATTGGTCAGTACTATAGGTGCAATTCAAATAATCCAGCAAGGCATGAGCCACCTCTTTTCGCTCCCTGTAAACCGAATTCAGACTCGTATACCATTCCTGATCTGCCTCCAGAGCTTTGACGGCGGCAAATTGCATCGGCTTAAACATGCCTGAATCCATCTGGCTTTTGAATCTCATCAGGTAATCAAGGTACTCTTTCCGGCCTGCAACCATGCCAATCCTCCATCCTGCCATGTTGTGCGATTTGCTCAGGCTGTTCAGCTCAAGACAGGTATCGATGGCGTCAGGTACGGCCAGCAGGCTGATCGGCTCATCATTCAGAATAAAACTGTATGGATTGTCATTGACCAGTAAAATATGGTGACTCCTCGCAAAAGCTACCAATTCCTTGAATAATTCTTTTGTCGCCCGGGTGCCGGTCGGCATATGCGGATAATTTACCCACATCACTTTAACCCGTTCAATTCCCATCAACTCGATGAAGTTCAGATCAGGCATCCATCCATTCTCGGGCAGGAGTGGATAAGTCAATACTTTTGCTCCTGCCAGTCTGGTGACTGCTGAATAGGCCGGATATCCCGGATCAGGAACCAGTGCAGCATCTCCGGGACTTAAAAACGACATGGCAATGTGCATCAGCCCTTCTTTCGATCCGAACAACGGAAGAATCTGACTGTCAGGATCCAGGTCAACCCCGTAGGATCTGGAGTACCATCCGGCAAAAGCTTTCCTAAGCTCTGGTATGCCATTGTAGGGCTGATAACCATGCGCTTTTTCATTCTGCGACTGAACTGTTAGCTCATCCAGGACGATGGCAGATGGTGCCTTGTCGGGACTGCCAATCCCCAGGTTAATCACCGGTTCGCCAGAGAGGTTCATCTCTCGGATTTGTTTGAGCTTGGTCGAGAAATAGTACTCTTCCAATCCTTCAATCCTGACCGATGGTTCAATAAGTGGTTTTTTCATTGGATCTGTTTTCCCTGAATATATTCTCCAAGTATCGTTAGCTCATGTGTCAAAGGCCTGATGGCATCCAAAGATTGCCGGTAACGCACCGGATCATCAAAGGTTAAATCGATGAGAAAATGATATTCCCACTCCTGGCCTATAATCGGAATCGACTGAATCTTTGTGAGGCTTATCCGGTAAAATGAAAAGATCGACAATACATGCGACAGACTGCCGGTTTCATGCGGCAGACTGAATGATAAAGAAGCTTTATCAGGATGGTCAGCTCTGAATGGATGTATACCATTGGGCTTGTAAATCATAAGAAACCTCGTAAAATTCCTTTTATTCGTCTCGATGCCCCGTGCCAGGATTTCCAAACCATACAACTCCGCGGCATGCTCTCCGGCAATGGCTGCCTGATGGGTTAACCCTCCATCAGCAACCCTTTTGGCACTCGCGGCAGTATCATCCGCTTCAACTAATCGTATTCCAGGATAAGCCCTGAAAAAAGTGCGGGTCTGGGCAATAGCCATATAATGAGAATAGGCCTCGCTGATGTCAGAAATCGATTGGCCCGGTAATGCCATCAGATGCTGGCTGATCCTTAAAAATATCTCGCCGAAAATGGTAAACCCGGAATCCCTTAACAAAGCGTAATTCGGAAGCAGCGACCCTGCTAACGTGTTTTCAATGGCCATAACGGCAACATCTGCCTGTCCTGCCTTTACCGCTTCAAATAAATCCTCGAATGCTTCACAAGGAACCAACTCAACCTGCTTGTCTGGAAAATATTCTCTCGAGGCTTGATCATGAAATGACCCTGCTATCCCTTGAATTGCTGCCCTAATCGTTTTTGAATCTTTCATCCGTTTTCCTTAAAAACAAAAATCCCGGCCTTTGTGGACCGGGATTCGCCTATTTTGATCTTTATTAATTGCTAATTTTTGATCACGGCACTCCCGGTCGGGCTTTTAAAATAAAAGCCGAAGTAGAAGAAGAAAAAATAATATACTCCTGAAAATGCCTGCATAATTATTTATGATCAGGCCACAAAAATAGAAACCGATTCTGAATAAACCAACGAAATAGTAAAAATTGTATTTTCAACGATTAAATACATCACCTTTTATGCTGATCCCTACCTTCCATAATAAAACTTTATTGTCATGAATACCCGAAATCCCTTAACTCCGTTAACTCCCTCACCTCCTCACCTCCACACCCTCCTCACCCTCCTCATATTCGGAGTTCTCCTTGCTTCCTGCACCGGACCAGCGTTTCATATTTACTCTGATATGGCTTATGGCAAAAGGGTTGAAGCAAAATTTGCCGAACGTAAATTGCTCGCAGGAACAAGGGATACGGCCCTGTTCAGGGTTCTGACAAAGAAACTTCTCCCCGCCGAAACGGAAGGGCTTAAGTTCCTCTATGCATACATGCCTCTTAGTGATATGGCTGATTATAATGGTGAGTTCTTTCTGAAACAAGTCCAGTGGAGCCTTGCCGCACGTGATACTTTTATCTGGGGGAAAACAATTCCTGAAGATCTGTTCCGCCATTTTGTTCTGCCTTACCGGGTAAACAACGAAAATCTTGATACCGCCAGAATCGTGTTTTTTAAGGAACTCCGGAATAGAATTAAAAACTTGGCCATGCTCGATGCTGCCATCGAAGTCAATCATTGGTGTCACGAAAAGGTTACTTATCGGGGAAGTGATGGTCGAACATCTGCTTCATTAGCTTCATTAAGAACGGCTTACGGTCGTTGCGGTGAGGAGTCAACATTCGCTGTAACCGCACTACGGGCCGTGGCAATCCCGGCGCGACAGGTATATACTCCTCGCTGGGCTCACTCTGACGATAATCATGCGTGGGTGGAATTCTGGGCCGATGGCAAATGGTATTATATGGGAGCCTGCGAGCCTGAATGTGTGCCGAACCTTGGTTGGTTTACTGAACCCGCACGCCGTGCAATGCTTATCCATACCAAAGCCTTCGGAGATTATATGGGAGAGGAACGTGCTGAAAACCGGGAGCCCGATTTTGCGCTTCTCAATACCTTGTCAACCTATGCCCCTACCAAAGAAATTCATATTAAAGTTCTGAATGAAGCCGGAGAACGGGAAAAAAATGCCACAGTTGAGTTCCAATTGTATAATTATGCAGAGTATTACCCCCTTTCGGTTAAAAAGACAGATGAAACAGGATCTTGTAGCTTTCTGACGGGTTTTGGAGATCTCTTAGTCTGGGCTTATGCCGGTGAACATTTTGCGTTTAAGAAAATCACAGTTGCCGACATCGATACTCTTACATTAACAATAAACCAAAGTCCTTATGCTTCAATGAAAGTCGATGTCGATATGACTCCGCCAATACAACGAGAACCTCTTCAGATCGCCAACGACTGCAGGGAAAAAAACAATCTTGCACTTCGTAAGGAAGATTCCATCCGCCGGACTTATGAACAAACGTTCCGAACTGAAGAGCAAGCCCGGAAATTTGCCGAATCCTTAACCCTTGATCCGGATCAAACATGGAACTTCATTTCACGAAGCCGGGGTAATTATAATGAGATCGAATACTTTCTCAAAGCTGCCAGCCCTGATCTGCGACCCTTAGCCATGCAACTTCTTGGACTTGTAGCGGATAAGGACCTTCGTGATACCAAAGCAGAAATTCTTCTCGATCACCTCACCGGCACCTCTTATAAAACTCCCGCTGACTTCCCTCTCGAATCTGTCCTTAACCCCCGTGTAGCCAATGAAATGCTCGTTGCTTACCGTGATTTCCTCACCACTGAATTCGGACGAAAATTTATCGGTCAGGTCACAAGAAATCCTGATGAACTTATCAGTTGGATTCGCCGGAACATCAGGATCAATGCCACTGAGAACTATTATAATACTCCACTTACCCCGGTTGGAGTCTATAATCTGAAAGTTGCAGATTCCGACTCAAGGAAAATATTTACAG
>CAILAQ010000500.1 GCA_903832165.1 uncultured Bacteroidota bacterium
TCCTTGTCGGAAACAGTTACTCCGCCTTTTCCCGAATTTCCCCATGATGGAGGCAGGTTGAGCGGGCCAAAATCATAATATATATTGATGAGCGGCCGCCGGTAATTTTCTGCTTTCCATTTGATCCGCATACCGCCGTTAACCGCACCGATCCAGAGCATATCCTGATTCTTTTTAATATCCCAGTTCCATTTCCAGTTCGGGGTACGGTAGCCACCTTCGTGGTTCAGGCCCATCATGTATTCCGATTTCTCTTTATTCACGGGAATTTCCAGCCGGATATCCTTCACTTTCAAATCAGATTTTGCAGTGAGTTTTAACCGGTAATCAACAAATCCGTCGAACTCCATACTTCCGGCACACTCCAAATCAAACTCCATGGAGGTATTCATTACGCTCCATGCAACTTTCGATGGTGTTTGCTTCAAGAAGTTTATTGTACCAGGGGTAAGTCTGATGATTTTCCCATTATCCAGCTCGATAACAAACCTGAACGGGCTGTTGATAAGAGGTTCGCCCCGATCTTTTATTTCCTGATTTGATTTGCCAAAAAAGGTGGTCACCGCAGCCGGCAAGCCATTGTCCGTAATTTCGAGGCTGCGGCCAAGAATACAAATACGATTTGCAATAACATTTACGGGGATAAAACCTTTGGTGATGCTGTCATCAATACCTACGGCAGAATTCAGCCAGTTCAATCTGGCCAGGCTTTTCCCTTCATTATACCCAGAATTGCTTACCTTCTCTCCAGTTATGGTTAGCTCTATAGAAACCTTTTGCGTTGTACTTCCTGAGCTGATAGTGACATAACCCTGGTAAACCCCTTGAATTGCATCTTTCAGGTCAATACCCATCCACAGTTCTTGTGTTTGTCCGGCTGGCACGTCTATGATTTTGGTGAAAGGATTTCCCTTGAAATCTATCCCGCCGGTATTGAAGCAGGTGAATCGGGTGTCGGGTGTCAGGTCAGAGAAATGGATTTTAACATCTTTCAACTCCTTTTTCTGTGCTGCCAGTGAGATCTTAAAAACCTTAAACTGGCCAGGATTTGCTGTTAATTCCATCCTCAAAATGGATCTGGGAGCATCCAACGAAAGTGTTCCCGTTTTAATGAAATCCTGCATCCGGTCGAGATCCTCCACGGTAAGTAAAGGCAAAGCAGCCTTTTCCGGCCGGGCAGAGGCATTTGAGATTGGGCCGGGAATGGCATACCAAAAGGAAACGAGTGAATAGTCGAGGAGATTCCACGATTCACGGATATCCGTGCCCGGTGAAGCTTCCATATCAAATACCAGTCGGTTGGTGAAGGGGATGACATCAAGTATCCGGTTTCTTGTACAGATATTATATCCGCGCGGATCGGCATCGTTTCCAGTGCAAACATTGGCCCCGATAGGAATGGAAAAGGTATCGCGACCGGTTGGATTTACTCCCCCGGCCCAACCATAGTAGTCCTCAGTGCCGGTACCAAAATGGGAAGGGAATTTCCGGTTAACGTCAGACTCATCGATATAAATCTTTTCATCACCCTCACCCCACCAACCCCGGCCAGGACTAAGTACAGTCAGCGCATCACCGACCAGAACACCTTTACCATGTATATCGATGAAATTCATATCCGTAAAACGGTCGCCGCGTAGAGTCCCCACAGGCTTCCAGGAGGTATAGAAATGCATCGACCGGCTATCCCATTTCCAGTCATCGATTTTTGCATCGAGCCAAACATCCGCTGGTTTATCCTGAAGGTTTATCAGGGTGATCTCTGCACTTTTCTCGTATGGCATTGAATATCTGCAGATCATTGTACCATCAGGAAGGACAGTCCGGTCCCGGGTATGAAACGGATTCACTTTATCTCCGCTGCAGAAGAAATCCCCGATCGGGCACCACACAGTTTGGGCTCCATCAAAGGTCATTTGAAGAATGGTTGATCTAAGTGCCTGAAGTCCGCATTTGGGATCGATGCGAAGGGTGAGTTGCCGGATCACATGGCTGCCACCGGGCAAGTTGATTGACCGGGCTTCCTTCTCTTTTAATTTTACTGTTTGAGTGATTACACCAGAAACAGCCGGTTGCGGGGGTGATTTAAGGATTCTCGCCGTTTGTTCAATAAATGCAGTGGCTTTAATCAGCTGCTTGGCAGACAATGTTTTAACCTTAGTCCCCATATTATATGCACGATAATTAACTATATTATAAAAGGCTTTATCGGTCATTGTGATTTTGCAGCTTTTAGCAAATGGAATGGGGAGAAATAAATCCCCGGCGCGGGCAGTCAGACTGGCAAAGGGTGGCTTTACTGATCCAAGTCCGGTGAGCAGTTCGATAAAACATTCATTGATTACGGGTATTGAGTCCCCATCCAGGTATATCCTGATATTCGGACCTTTACGATCATTAAAATTGTAATAGAAAAATGGTGTCCAGAGTCTTGTGATGCACCCCGGGCCCTCGTGTTCCATGACAACATATTCTGTTTTGCCCTGATTCAGCTCTTCTCTCATCCAGCTTACTCCGTCGGAGTCGGCGAACCAGCCTGGTTTATCGGGTGCAACGGAGGCTCTGTTATAGCTGCTTGCCTGCAATGATTTATATTCCAGGGCTGGGAATTGGGCAATCTTTGCCGGGTCAGTCATTTCGCGCAGAAGGGATTCCAGAGAAACGGTTTGTGCATTTGCGCCGGCAAAGAGCAAGAATAGCAGGGCAATAGAAGAAAAGTACTTATGAATCATCGTATCTTGTTTAGGCGAGCCAATTTAAGAAGTAAAGTTGGCAACTCTATAGAGTTGGCATATCCATTGCGAGAAATAGCTATAACGCTGACTATTTGACACATAAGATAGACCCAAATAATTTCACCATATTTAGTCAAACATAAAGTCGTGATCAATAAGCTCATACCAAAACAAGAATCAAGTTGGCAATTAATCCTAATAAAGATGGCAACTTCTCGATTCGCTGTTTAACCTGCTTAATTCCAAACCATTACAAAATACATACAAAGGTTTTTCTGATCTATCACCTTGCATTAATGCATCTTACAAAAAAAGATGCCAACTTTATAGAGTTGCCAACTCTACTTCAAACAATCTTTTTTACCTTTCCTACCTAAACCTGATGAAAATGGGAAACAAAGTTCCGGTGGCCCTCCGATATATAGTCTTTATAATTGCCGGTATTCTTATAGTATTACAATTAACCGCCAAAGAACCTGCCCGATTGCTTATCCTGTCCGGGCAAAATAATCATGAATGGCAAAAAACAACCCCGGTACTCGAAAAGATGTTTGCGGGTTCCGGAATGTTTACCGTTTCAGTCACCAACCGGCCTGATACTTTGAAATATTCCGATTACAAAAGCTTTCAGCTCATCGTGAGTGACTGGAATTCATGGCCGGATACATCCACCCGATGGGATTCTTCGAAAGAGGAGGCATTCAGCCGTTATATTAAGGAGGGTGGCGGGGCACTGTTCCTCCATGCCGGTGGTTCCTCTTTTTACGGATGGAATGACTATCATTCAATTTCTATCGGACGCTGGGGTAAAACCACGGAACATGGCAAAATAGGCCCGGCCCTGGTCCACTTTTCCGATAAAGAACATCCCATTACAAAAGGACTGAAAGACTTCACCATCACGGATGAGATCTGGGAAAATACAGAAATCTGCCCGGAGGCAAAACTCCTTGGCCAGGTGCGGAAAAAAGATTCAAACGGAACTCCTGAGAACAAAACATATTCAGCTATTTTTGTCAACGAATTTGGACAGGGCCGAAGCTTTTACACTATATTTGGCCATGACGAAAAGACCTTGTCAAATCCCGATTTACAAAAGCTTCTAATCCGGGCTGCAGGTTGGGTAAGTAGCCACAAGACTACCTTATCAGGCAGTTTTGGAACCTATAATTTCCGGTCGGACCGCAAACCCCATTTCCATCCGCTGCTATCACCGAATGGAACCGTTCTGACGGCAGAATCACCGAAGGATCATCTCTGGCATATGGGATTATGGTTTTCCTGGAAATTCATTGATGGTCTGAATTATTGGGAATATACTGGCGATCCTGCCAGGCATATCAGCGAAGGAATGACGGAAATTGAATCTGTGAACGCAGATTCGACAAAAAAAGGCGGACACAAAATCACCCTGAAAATCATTGAAATACGAAAATTACTTTTGGAAAAA
>CAILAQ010000501.1 GCA_903832165.1 uncultured Bacteroidota bacterium
AAGCATTTCCATAATACTATTTTCTTCTTTGGCCATTTTATTGGTTGTGGCCATCGAGATTATTCTGGTTTCCCGGATATTTAAGCTGGAAACGGAGAAGTTCGATTACCGCTACCGTGAGGTTTTACAGAAAGGCCTTTCTTATATGGATAACAGGGGCAGGCAGGTGGGGTTAAATGCTGCTTATTATAGCCTGGAACTCCAGTCGATCAAGGCTATACCATTTTATGAATCAATTCTACCGGATACACTTAAGTTTAAGGAAATTGTATTGTCAAACTTTCAGAAAACCCTCGTTCAGAAACAGGTGGTCGACAGCCTGCTGAGGATTTATTTGAAGAAAATGAAAATGGAGCCGGGTTTCCAATCGATATATGTGATCACCAGCCTGGCACTTTTAAATAATAATAAGATTATCCCTGTATTTGATCACATCCGTGATTCCTCCTGGTCGTATCCTGATACACTGAATGTGAAGGCTAACCAGATGCCCATCACGCATTATACCTATTACGGTAATAATTTCCAGATCGGCATTGACTATTATATTGATTTTGATAACAAAAAAGAATTGGTTCTGAGAGAGATAACCGGCAGTCTTTTAATTGCTTTGCTGGCTCTCGCTGCTGTGTGTTTTGTATTTATGATTACCATGCGAAACCTGATGGAGGAGCGGCGACTGTCGGAACTGAAAACAGATTTCATTAATAATATGACGCATGAACTGAAGACTCCGCTGTCTACTATATCTATAGCCACAAGGACTCTGGAGAATGATTCCATATTGGATGACCGGGAAAAAACAAAAGCAACGGTTTCGGTCATCAGGAGACAAAACCGGCAGCTAACCCAACAAATCAACCACCTTCTGGAAATCAGCATGTGGGAAAGGAAGCAGTTTTCACTCAACCGGCAAACGCTGGAGCTTGAGCCTTTCTTTTCCGGAATAGCTGAAGCATTCCGCTGGGAATGCAAGGATAAAACCTGCAATCTTCAGGAAAAGTTCACTTTTACCAAAAACACCGCCTGGCTCGATGAGGTACAAATGACAGTTGCCCTTCATAACCTTCTGGCCAACGCAACAAAATATAACGATAAGGAACCGGAAATTCTGTTTGAAGTAATCTGCGATGATCGTCTTCGGATTGCGGTTTCAGATAATGGGATCGGTATCAGTAAGGACGACCAAAAACATATTTTTGATAAGTTTTACCGGGTATCCACTGGTAACGTTCATAAAGTTAAGGGTCTGGGACTTGGTTTGTTCTATGTAAAGCAAATCATTACTGCCCATGGCGGAACCATCGATGTAACCAGCCGGCCCGGAAAAGGAAGTGTATTCACTATTATTCTGCCTCTCAATGGAAAAAATCAGAGTTCTCCTGGCTGAGGATGATCCGGATCTCGGAAACATCCTGGCCCAATATCTGGAAATGCAGGGATTCATTGTCGCCTTGGCGCGCGACGGCGAGGAAGCCTGGGAGCATTTTCAGAAAGTTTTACCCACCATTTGCATACTGGACGTGATGATGCCAAAAATGGACGGTTTTGAACTGGCTGAGAAAATATCGAAGTACAATTCTGATATTCCTTTTATCTTTTTAACAGCCAAAAGCCTGAAAGAGGATCGTTTACGGGGTTTGAAAATTGGTGCGGATGATTATATCACCAAACCCTTTGAAGTAGATGAGCTGGTGCTGAGGATAAACAATATCCTCAGGAGAACCGGAGCAGCCGTTCAGGAATCCAATGAGTTTACGATAGGCATGATCAATTTTAACTATCAGGAACTCGAATTAAAGACTTCTGAAGGAAACCATAAGCTGACACTCAAGGAAGCAATGCTCCTGAAATACCTGCTGCAGCATGAGAATAAGCTGGTAAAAAGAGAGGAAATTCTCACCGAAGTATGGGGCGAAAACGACTACTTCCTGGGCCGTAGCATGGACGTTTTCGTAAGCCGCCTCAGAAAGTACCTTGCTTCTGAAGAATCGGTCTCCATTGAAACGGTCCGCGGTACAGGATTTATTTTCCGTTTGCGCTGAAAAGCTTATTTGAATTCAACATCATGTCAATATACTGAGCGCGTTTGTAGATTACCGGATTAGGAGTGTTTTTGCGACTCAACTTTCCGCGAAAATCATCTATCGATGAAAAATTATGATATTTCATCCAAGCCAAAAGTGAGCTGTTTATCTCATCAATCCGATCAATTCCATTTTTATATAATGTGCTGACAACCTGCACTGCACTGGCGCCGGCAAGAAGAATTTTGATTACATCTTCAGCATCGAAAATTCCTGTGTTGGCAATAATGTCACTTTGATTTTGTCCATGTAAAACACCGCAGAAGCGGAGGGACAAACGGTAATCCTTTTCGTGGCTCAGATTCCATGGGGTATTGTGTTTTATCGTGTCGGGATCAATATCCGGCTGGAAAAGGCGGTTAAATAATACCACTCCTTTTATTCCGGTTTTCTCAAGCCTGCCAATAAAGTTGAGAACATTTGAATAATAGGGACTAATCTTAACACTGACCGGAATTTTTACTGCCTGAACAATTTTTTCAGCGATTCTGATTTGATCATTTTCAATTTCTTCACCCGACTTATCACTGTAAAACGGGACATTATAAAAGTTTAGCTCCAAACCGTCGACGCCGGTTTGCTCTAAACTCTGAGCATACTTAACCCAGGTTTCTTCATAAATTGCATTAAGGCTTCCAATGACCGGAATGCTTATGTTCTTTTTAACCTTTCTGAGCTTTTCGAGAAACTCATCAGGTCCGCTGTAGGTTGTCCCGGGAAATACCTGAGTCATTTCAGCATTACGTTCGTTGTAAGATTCAAGTAAATTGGAAAGTTTCAGGTCTTCGAGCTGAATCTGTTCTTCGAAAATTGATTTATAAACAATAGCTCCTGCACCGGCTTTTTCAATCTTTTTTAATGTTGCAGGATTCTCAGAAAGGTC
>CAILAQ010000502.1 GCA_903832165.1 uncultured Bacteroidota bacterium
CAAAAGCTGGCACCTCCTTCGCATCACGAATCCCTGTCGCAACCTGAATATATAAATGAAGCAGCAATCAATGATCCGGAAACCGCCTTGATGCTGGCCGAACAGGAGCAGCAGCGGCTTTTGCAGTGGATGCCTGATTATTTGCTGTCGGTGAGTCCCGACAGGGCAACCAGAGTGGTCCCTGACAGGCAGAATCTGCATGAAACAATTTCATCGCTAAGTGCGCATATCAGACAGTTTCTGGAAGACCTTTCAAAAAAACCTGCTTCAGCCGAGATGCAGGAACTGGTGGTTCAAGCCCAGCAAATACTGTCCCTGATCAGTGATCTGGATCAAAATCTGGAAGAATTTGTTGCCACTGTTCAGAATTCGTTTGATTCTGTTGTTGATCTTCCTTTCACGGTTAACCTGGTTGAGTCCCTCAGAACCATGCTCGAAACCGCCAATGATAGTTATCAATTCCCTGATGTTTTCGGACTGGAAATACTAATTTCCATGACTTCCGATAAGGGTGATACACTCCAGCGGATCCGCCAGAATTTTTTTGTTAAGAATGCCGGATTGGAACTGCCTGTGCGTCAGTCGCTGTTTACCCTGACACTGCTGTTCGACAGGATATGCTGGCTTCTAAAATCGATGACTGTTATCAAGCTGAAGAGCCTTTCTGGTCATTGAATGGAATAGTTATGTTTTCTTTGTACCGGTAACTTGATTTTTCATCGGTCAAAAATGGCAAAACCCACTATCCACCTTATCTGCAACGCACATATCGATCCGGTCTGGCTCTGGAACTGGGAAGAAGGCCTGGCTGAAACGCTTTCGACCTTCCGGATTGCAGCTGATTTCTGCTCAAAATTCGATGGATTTGTTTTCTGCCACAATGAAGCCTTGCTATATCAGTGGGTGGAAGAGTACGAGCCGGCGTTGTTCAAAAAGATCAGGAAGCTGGTAGCCGAGGGTAAATGGCACATTATTGGTGGCTGGTATGTGCAGCCGGATTGCAATATTCCATCCGGTGAATCATTGGTCAGGCAGGTTGTTGCCGGGAAAAAATATTTCATGGAGAAATTCGGGGTGGAGCCGAAAACTGCTGTTAATTTCGATCCGTTCGGACACTCACGGGGCCTTGTGCAGATACTCGCAAAATCAGGCTATCATTCCTATCTGTTCTGTCGGCCTGATCAAAAAAATCTTGAATTGCCTGCCGATGATTTTATCTGGGAAGGATATGACGGATCAACCATAATGGCGCACCGTGCTTCTGAACATTACAATTCGGAGAAAGGTAAAGCGGCTGACAAGCTCGATTCCTGGCTGGAGAGGCATCAGGATCAGGAGGAAGGGATATTCCTGTGGGGGATTGGCAATCATGGAGGAGGGCCATCAAGGGAAGACCTTTCGAAGCTCCAGATTAGAATTTTGAATGCTGAAAAGGAGAAAGATCAGGGGGGGGTAGTGATAAAACATTCGTGGCCGGAGGCTTATTTTGAAAGTCTTAATGCCCGAAGGGATGAGTTGCCTTTTTTCGATAAAGATTTAAATCCATGGGCAGTAGGGTGTTATACTTCAATGTCCGGGGTGAAAAAGATGCACCGCGAGCTGGAGGAAACCTATTATTTCACTGAAAAGATTTTGGCTCATGCGGTGGTTGCCGGACTGATGAAATATCCGCGGGCCGAACTTAAGGAGGCTCTTGAAGATCTGCTCTTTTGTGAGTTTCATGATATCCTGCCCGGATCAGGAGTGCCGGAAGTGGAAGCCTATGCTTTACAACGGATGAGCCATGGTTTGGAAATACTATCCCGGCTTAAAACAAAGGCGTTTTTTAAATTATTGTCGGGCCAGGTTCCGGCAAAATTGGATGAATTCCCGATTCTGGTTTACAATCCGGAGCCTTTTGATGTTGAAGAAACGCTGGTTGTTGAGCTGCAGGGTGCGGAACCGAATTTCAACCCTAATATTTTTCTCCTGCCTGAATTGTCAGATGGAGATGGCAATCGGGTGGAATATCAGCTGGAGAAGGAATCAGCAAATATTGCCAACGACCATCGTAAGAGACTGGTATTCAAGGCACGATTGAAGGCTTCATCGATGAACAGGTTCTGTTGCTATCTGAGGGAAGTGAACATTATTGATAAGCCCATGAATCCCGTACAGGAGGAACTCCATTTCATCAATGAATGCCTGGAGATAATGATTAGTTCCGAAACCGGCCTGATTGATCAATTGAAGGTAAATGGAGTGAATTACTTTAAACCCGATTCGGCGGAATTGCTCGTGATGAAGGATTCGACTGATCCCTAGAACATGAAAGTGGA
>CAILAQ010000503.1 GCA_903832165.1 uncultured Bacteroidota bacterium
ACCCCATACCCCATACCCCAAACCTCACACCCCATGTCAACCCTATCCGTCGTTCTCCGCAAACTCCCGTCAACCTATTGGTGGGCTAATTCCATGGAACTATTTGAGCGCCTTGCCTGGTACGGAATGTTTATTCCATTGTCGCTCTATCTTACCGGATCCACCGAAACCGGAGCATTGGGATTTACTCAGGTTCAGAAGGGTACGCTGATGGGTACGGTGGTGATGGTTCTCTATTTTCTGCCCTTGTTAACTGGTGCCATAGCTGATAAATTCGGGTTTCGGAAGACTTTGATTGTATCATTTATAGTCCTTGCAAGCGGCTATTTTGCTATGAGTCAGGTTAGCTCATATGGTGCTGTATTCCTGGTGTTTTTATGGGTTGCCCTCGGCGCTGGACTATTCAAGCCGGTGGTTCAGGCTACGGTTGGAAAAACGACTGATGAAACGACAGCTTCCCTTGGATTTGGGATATTTTATATGGTGGTGAATATCGGTTCCTTCATCGGACCGATCATTGCTTCGGTGTTAAGGGGATTCTCCTGGAAATACATGTTCATTATGTCGGCGATTTCCATCCTCGTAAACCTGTTTATCGTAATTTTCTTCTACAAGGAGCCGCCTCAGGTTAAGAATACCGATCCATTGGGTAAAGCCATTGCATCGATCTTTAAAAACATTTATAAGGCACTGAGCGATATCAAGCTGCTTATTTTCCTGATTTTGGTTATCGGATTCTGGACAATGTACAATCAGCTTTTTTACACGCTGCCGGTGTTCATCGATCAGTGGGTTCGAACGGATGTTATGTTTGAGTCAATCAGGAATTTCTGGCCTGGCTTTGCCCATGCATTGGATACTCAGCATAACGGGGCTATTGCAAGCGAAATGCTGGTTAACATCGATGCGCTTTTTATCGTATTTCTTCAAATAATCGTTTCAACAGTGGTCATGAAATGGAAGCCGCTGAACGCCATGATAAGCGGCATGCTGGTATGCACTATTGGTATCTCGCTGACTCTTTTTACCCAGAATGGATTTTTTCTGATCGTGGCGATATTCATATTCGCCATGGGCGAGATGTCGTCTTCCCCGAAGATCTCAGAATATGTTGCAAGGATTGCTCCAAAAGACAAGGTGGCTCTATATATGGGCTGTTCTTTTATACCTTATGCCGGCGGTAATTTCTTTGCCGGCCAGATCTCTGGCGGTGTTTACCAGCACCTGTCAGATAAAATATCTCTGCTTCAATTGGATGTTGCCTCAAAAGGGCTGAGCATACCTCCGATTTCCTCTTCTTTTACGCAAACAGATTACTTCAATAAAGCCTCGGAACTTATGGGGATGAGCAGTCGGCAACTAACCGATTATCTTTGGGTTACCTATCATCCGAATAAAATTTGGTATATTGTTTTCGGCATCGGTCTGGCTACGGTTTTCCTTATGATGCTTTATGACCGGTTTCTAATCAGGGGAGTTTCTCGAAAGAGCCGCTGATATTGTTCTTCCCTGCCAGGATGTTATTTGTGTCTTGCGTCAGGCAATAGTCGAG
>CAILAQ010000504.1 GCA_903832165.1 uncultured Bacteroidota bacterium
AGTTATCTGGAGGGCTACCCGATGGCGATAAAACCGGACGCACCGGACTGGCAATATCCTGGCAGAATCCTGATAAGGCATATGCATTTATCGATAATCTCAACCGCGAGAAAAATCGTTCGGCAGAGTGCTATAAAACCATCGACGGCGGACAAACCTGGAAGCGAACGCATAAAGATGACCTGATGATCTATAGCGGAATCGGCTGGTATTTTTCAGATTGTTCCATCAATCCAAAAAACGATGAGGAGATCTATCTGCTAGGTGTCAGGATGGCTCACAGCGCCGATGGAGGTGCCAGTTTCGATTTGGTGGGAGGCGATGTGCACCATGTCTTCCCCAGTCCGGCAGTGCCTTTTCATCTGGATCAGTGCGATATCTGGATCAATCCGCTTAATCCGGAGGAACTGGCAGCCGGGAACGACGGAGGGTTCTATTACAGCTATAATAAGGGCAAATCATGGATGCATTATAACAATATTCCGGCAGGTGAGTTTTACGATATCTCTGTGGATAATCAGGTGCCTTATCACGTATTCGGAGGGGTTCAGGATGACGCTTCGGTTTTTGGCCCGGCAATTGAATGGAATCCCCGGTTCGCCGATAAGTGGAAATATATCTGGGTAGATGCCTGGAGCGGAGGAGATGGATGTTACACCCTGCCTGATCCTGAAGACGCCAACATCATCTATTCATCTTCGCAGAATGGCGGAATTTTCAGGAAGGACATGGCTGCTGACCGGTCAACGTTTATCCAGCCGCAATTGCCCAAGGGATCGGGAGCAACATTGAATTATAATTTCATAGCACCGTATATTATTTCGAAATATGATCCAAAAGTATTGTATCACGCTGGTAATTATCTGTTTAAAAGTTTAAATAAGGGCGATAAATGGGAATTGATCAGTACGGATCTCTCAAAGTCGTCCATCCCTGAAAAAGTTTCCGTTGCTGCCGGCGCTCTCTCTGAGTCTCCTGTTAAGCAAGGCCTTCTGGTTGTTGGAACTGATAAGGGTGCTGTCTGGGTGACAGAGGATGACGGAAAGAACTGGATTGAAAGATCAGCTGGATTGCCCAACCGTTACATCCGCAGTATTGTTTTATCCCGATATTCCAGAGATCGTATCTATCTGTCCATGACCGGCATGAATAATGATGATCTGTCGGCCTACCTGTTTGTCACGGAGGATCTGGGAAAGAACTGGACCCCGGTAATCGGGAATCTGCCATCGGAAACCGTGAATTGTATTGCAGAGGATCCGCTGAAGGAGAATTTCCTTTACGCCGGACTGCACCGAGGCGTTTTTATCTCAGTTGATCGCGGAAAAAGCTGGTCACTCCTCGGGAACAACATGGCCGCCACCGTAATTTCCGATCTGGTAATTCAGGAAAGGGAGCTTGATCTGGTAGCAGGAACACACGGCCGGGGCATTTATAAATTGAACCTGAAACCAATTCATGCCGCCTTTGAAAATGGCATGCCGCACTCAAATCAATTGTTTGCAGTGCCTGACCTTATGGCTCCATGGAATAACGATACCCATCGGGATGTAAATGAGATGAGCGTGAATAAAATACCTGTAACGTGGTGGCTGGTTTCAGATGGGACGGTTAAGTTGCAGGTTCTGCAGGGTATTAAGGTGATTTGGGAAAAAGATTTGGCAGGCACCAAAGGATTTAATCAGATAAGCTGGGATGGGGTAATTAAGGAGGATAATGTTCTTGAGGCTTATTTTTTTCAGTATAAAACTTATATCAAACCGGGAAAATATTCTGTCAGGATACTGGGAGAAGGGTTTTCAGAAAAACAGGATTTTACTGTACTTGAAGCCAATAAATATGAATAAACCGATTTTAGAGGTCTGCGCAGGTTCGCTGGCTTCTGCACTTGCCGCCCAGAAGGGAGGGGCTTTCCGTATCGAGTTATGCGATAACCTTTATGAAGGAGGCACAACACCGAGTATCGCGACGATTGAACTCGCGAGGAAAATGCTCTCAATCAGGCTCCACGTGATCATTCGTCCCCGGGGCGGTGATTTTCTATACACGGATCTGGAATATGAAATCATCAAACTCGATATTGAGCGTTGCCGGAATGCCGGAGTCGACGGAGTGGTCATCGGTTTTTTAACTGCTGATGGCAAGATCGATGTTGAGCGGACACGCGAGACTGTTGAGCTTGCACGGCCGATGGCAGTCACCTTTCACCGGGCATTTGACATGGCAGCTGATCCTTTTGAAGCGTTGGAAGACCTTAAAATTACCGGAGTCGACAGAGTCCTGACTTCCGGACAAAAAAACCAGGCACCGGATGGCGCAGCGTTGATTTCAGAATTGATAGCCAGATCTGAGGGTAAGATAATCATCATGCCGGGCGGGGGTTTAAGCGAACATAACATCGGGCCTTTTGCAAAAGAGGTTAAGGCTTCCGAATACCATGCAACCCTTCGCCACAAAGTGGAAAGCGGCATGAGTTTCCGGCGCGATGATGTGTTTATGGGCGGCCTCCCGGCTATCCCTGAATTTTCAATGCTTGAAACTGATCCGGAGCGGGTAGGGAGCATGATCTCTAACCTTCAATCTTTATAATGTGCTAATGTGTCAATGTGCTAATGCGTCAATGTGCTAATGTGCTAATGTGCTAATGTGCTAATGTGCTAATTGAAGAATAGGAACTTTTGCTGAATTTTATACTTTTAGAAATAATTGATTAAG